>JAZSGQ010000064.1:0-19292 GCA_045532805.1 Eubacteriales bacterium | reverse complement strand
CGTGATAGGTTTTGCATTTTTTTACGACTATATATAGTGAGGCACCCTGAAAGGGGGTCGGGAGGAGAAAAAATGCAAAAAACGACAATCATCATAGCAATCTTATGTACGGTTCTGACCGTATCGGCCACGGCTATATGTCTGGCAGTACAGTTCGGGGGGCACGAGCACACCGTTGTTGTTGACGAGGGCGTGCCTGCCACCTGTGCACAAACGGGTCTGGCCCCGGGCGCGCATTGCGCTACGTGCGGCGAGGTGCTGACGGCGCAAGAGATGATCCCCGAAAAGGGACACACCCGCGTGACCGACGCGTACGTGGCACCGACTTGTACGGAAACAGGCCTTACGGCGGGAGAGCATTGCTCGGTCTGCGAAGCAGCGCTGACGGCACAGGCGGTGATCCCCGAAACGGGACACACTCGCGTGACCGACGCATACATAGCCCCTACCTGTACGGAATCGGGCCTCACGGAGGGCGCGCATTGTTCCGCGTGCGGCGAGGTGCTGACGGCGCAAGAGATGATCCCCGAAAAGGGACACACTCGCGTGGCCGACGCGTACGTGGCACCGACTTGTACGGAAACAGGCCTTACGGCGGGAGAGCATTGCTCGGTCTGCGAAGCGGTGCTGACGGCGCAGGAGGTGATCCCCGAGCAACACGCATACAGTGTGAGTGTGGTTTTGCCTACAAAGACGAAGGACGGGTACACCGAGCATACCTGTACCATTTGCGGGAAGAGTTACCGTGACGCTCCTACACCCTTTACGGGGTCACCGGGACTTGCGTATGCTTTGAATGAGGACGGTGTGAGCTATACGGTGGCGGGTCTCGGAAACTGTACCGATACCGACGTCGTGATCCCGCGCGTCTGGAACGGCTATCCCGTGACGGGCATTGGTGCGTATGCGTTTGAGAAATGCGAATCGCTACGGAATGTACGGATTCCCGATAGCATTACAGATATCGGGGAGGGAGCGTTCCGTGCGTGCAAGGCTTTTTACGGTATCTATATTCCCGGAAGCGTAGTAAGCATCGGAGATTCGGTGTTCGCCGAATGCGGCATTCTCGAAACGGTGGTAATCGGCAATGGTGTGAAACGAATTGGCAAGGGTGTGTTTACTGATTGCGAAACGATATATGATCTCTACATTCCCGAGAGCATGGAGAGCATTGGCAAAGGTGCCTTTAGCTGTGACGTGAGGAATGTGCATATCACGGACCTTGCGGCTTGGTGCGCCATTGTGTTTGGTGATTCGTCCGCCAATCCGATGGCCGTCGCACAAAAGCAAAATGTGTATTTGAACGGCGTGCTGCTGGAGCATGCGGTCATTCCGCAGGGGACTACACGCATCGATGCGTATGCGTTCTATAGTTTAACCTCATTGAAGAGTGTGGAAATTCCAGAGAGTGTCACCGGCATCGGTCCTCATGCATTTTGGAATTGTAGGAATTTGAAAAGTGTTATGATGTCCACAGGCGTTACGAGCATCGGCAATTATGCGTTTGCGTCGTGCGAGAGTCTGTCGTGTGTCATAATTCCGGAGGGCGTCACAAGTGTTGGTTCAGGTGCATTCAGTTATTGCACGAGTCTGACAAGTGTCGCAATCCCTGATAGCGTCACGAGTATTGGATATAGTGCATTTTATGATTGTACGGGTGTTATACGGATAGACAATGGCGTTTCCTACGTTGGTAAGTGGGTGGTTGATTGTGATGCCGATGTAACGAACGTTGTACTTCGTTCGGATACGGTGGGCATTGGCGATGATGCATTTGGGGATTGCAGCGGTCTTACGAGCATCACGATCCCTGACGGTGTTACAAGCATTGGCGATCGGGCTTTTGGGGGTTGCAAAGGTCTTGTGAGCATCACGCTTCCCGAGGGTGTCACGAGCATTGGCGATGATACGTTTAGGAATTGTACAAGCCTTATCAGCATTGTGCTCCATGAAAAAGTCACAGCCATCGGTGATTACGCATTCCTTAATTGTACGCGCCTTAGCACCGTGTATTACGGCGGAACGCCCGAGGCGTGGAGTGAGATCGTGATCGGCACGTATAATTCTCGGTTTACTAAGGCGAAGGTGTACTACTATTCCGCCAATACTCCCACGACCGAGGGAGACTATTGGCACGAGGTGGACGGCGTGCCGACCGTGTGGTGATGAATATAAGAAAAAAGGACCGAGAACGGCAACCGTTCTCGGTCCTTTTTTATTCAGATGCGTCGCAGGGGGAGATCCAGCGCCTCGCCTTCGCGGTAGGCGTGAATGACGCGATCCACCTCTTCGGGGGATTCGACGGTGAAGATAAAGTGTCCGCCGACAAGCCCTGCGCGTTGCAGTGCCTCGGCGCGGTCGCTCATCACGGTGGGGCGGCTGTTGCAAAGCAGATTGCGGTGCGGGGGCAGACGCAAGATGGGAAAGTGCTCGCCGCGTCGGTCAATGAGTTCGTTTTTGTCCTTGGCACAGGTCTCACAGTTGCCGACCTCGCGCCCCGCGCACTTTTCCAGGAGCATCAGGGGAATGCGTCCGTAGACAATGGCGTCGCACGCGCCGCGAAGATCGCGGATCTGCGGCAGGGTGAGTTCGGGGGAGAGCAGTGCGTCGGAAAAGCCCGCGTGCGTGAGCACGGCAAGCGTTTGCGTGTTGCACACGTTGAGGCGAAAATCGCCGTGCGGAATGAGATCCGCATCATGTGCAAGAGAGAGGTGGCCGAGATTGCCGACCAGGGCGTGGCGTGCGCCCTGACGCACGGCCTCTTGCAGTTGCTTTTCCACGTGTTCGCGCTCGGAATCAAAGATCACGGGCGGGAGCACAACGCCGTCCACACTGCCGTCAAAGGCGTGCAAGGGTAGATAGATGCGCTCGAAATAGGCGCGTGCTGCTTCGGTGATCTGCGCGGCGTGCTCAAAGCGCGCACTGCGCGAAGAGATGCGCTCGCCCTTGACGGGTGCTGTCGGGCAGAGCGGAGCGGCTTTGACGCCGCGATCTGTTTGAGTCAGTGCCGCAAGCGCCTCGCGGCGCAAGGCGTTCAGGCGCGAAACGGGCACCATCAGTCCGTCGTCAAGGGCCACGGTGAGTTCTGCGAGGGTATAGGGCGTGCCGCCGAGTTTGCCAAGCGAGCGCTCCAGCGCGGCGCGATCCATCGGTGCGTTGATGGCGACAAGGGGGTTTTCGCCCGTGACGGTCACGCACCTGTCGCCCGACGTGGCGGTCAGTGTGAGGGGAACGTCCCGTTTCATCACGCAATCAAGCGTCAGCGGCACTTTGCGCGTGAGCCCTTCAAACGCCGTGTGCTCCGAGGATCTCGATTTATCCTGTTCACTGCGTGTGCCTAACATGCTGCGTTCCGTGCGCCCCGAAAAATAGGCGTCGGTGAAGCCGCCGCGCGAGAATACGTCGGCCAGGTGCCGCATCTCGCGTTCCGTGGCAGAGCGCCGCTCGTCAAGCAAGCGCCGCCACGCGGAAACGACTTCCAGTACGTAGGCGGGGGATTTGAGCCGCCCCTCGATCTTCAGTGAATCCACGCCCATATCGATGAGCGCAGGCAGATGACGGGCAAGCGAGAGATCCTTGAGCGAGAGCGGATAGCGCCCCTTGGCATCGGGCAGACGGCAGGGTTGTGCACACTCGCCGCGGTTGCCGCTTCGCCCGCCCACAAGCGAGGAAAACAGGCACTGTCCCGAGTGCGACACGCAGAGCGCACCGTGCACGAAGACCTCTGTTTCCATACCACTGTCACGCACAAAGATGCGCATATCCTCGGCTGAGGTCTCTCTTGCGAGCACCATACGCGAAAAGCCGAGTGCGGTGAGTTCGCGCGCTGCTCCCACGTTGTGCCCCGAGCACTGTGTGCTCGCGTGCAGGGCGAGTGCGGGGAAATGCGTGCGAATGAGTGCGGCGGCACCGAGATCTGCGACGATCAGGGCATCGACGCCTGCAAGATACGCTTGCTCCACGGCCTCGATCATACGGGGCAGTTCGCGGTCGGACATCAGCGTATTCAGCGTGAGATACGCTTTGGTGCCGTACGCGTGGCAGAGCGAAATGCTCTCGCGCATCGTATCGGCGGTGAAGTTTTCGGCGCGCAGTCGCGCATTGAAGGCGGTGCCGCCAAAATAGACAGCATCCGCGCCGCCCTGCAGGGCGGCGCGGAGTGCATCGGGGGAACCTGCGGGAGCGAGAAGCTCGGGCAGTTGATTTTTTTGTAGCATAACGGTACTTATTCGGCGGCGTTCACGGCCTCGACGGCGCGTGCGATCTCAAGCTTGGCGCGCAGTGCTTCGTTTTCGCCGCGCAGGAAGGAAAGTTCCACGTAGTTGCCCGTGGGATCGGCGTTCTTCAACAGTTCCTCGAGTTCTGCGGCGCGGCGCTCCATCTCGGCGATCTCGGCGCTGTGCTGCGCCTCGCGCTCCGTGAGAGCCGTGATCTGCTCGGCTTGCTCCTTCTCACGCAGTTCCAGTTCGTGAATGGTGTTCTCGCGTTCCAGCGCCAGACTGCCTGCGGCAACGGTGTTTGCCTTCATCTCGCGCAGGCGGGATTCCAGTTCCTTGATGTAACCGTCATTGGCGTTCAGCACGGTGTCGCGCTCTGCGAGGATCGCCTCCAGAGCTGAGATCTTATCGTCGCGCTCCAGAAGGGCAGACTCCATGGCCTTGGTTGCGGCCTCGCCTGCTGCCTTGGCGTCCTCGCCCTGGCGCAGACGGCTTTCCAGATTGTTGATGTAGCCCGTGTTGGCCTCAAGGAGTGCATCCTTGGCGGCAAGGCGGGATTCGAGTTCTGCGGTGCGTGCTTCGCCTATGGCGATGCGCTCCTGCAGTTGGGCGGTGACGTTTGCGTTTGCCAGTGCCTTGGTCTGCATATCCAGGACGCCGTCCTCCAGTTCGGTGATCTTGGCGTCCTTCTCGGCGATCACGGCGTCCTTGGCGGCGAGTGCGGCGGTCAGGTCATTCACAGCGTTCTCACGCTCAGCGATGCGGGCCTCCAGTTCGGCGGTGACGTTGGCACCTGCCAGTGCACGGGTCTCAAGGTCTGCGGCGCTGTCCTCAAGGGCCGCGATCTTGGCGTCCTTTTCGGCGATCACGGCGTCCTTGGCGGCGAGTGCGGTGGAAAGGTGATTGACGGTGCTCTCGCGCTCGGCGATGCGGGTCTCCAGTTCCTCGGTGGTCCGGTTCGCGGCAAGGGCGTTCTCGTTCATTTCACGAATGCGGAACTCCAGTTCTGCGGCGTAGTTCTCGCGCTCGGCAAGGATCGCGTCCTTGGCGGCGAGTGCGGCGGTCAGGTCATTGACGGCGCTCTCGCGCTCGGCGATGCGGGTCTCCAGTTCTGCGGTCGCACCGTTCGCCGTGAGGGCCTCTTCCTTCAGCGCATTGATGGCGCTCTCCAGTTCGGCCACGCGCGCTTCTCCCTCCAGGAGTGCCACGTGCTTTTCCTCCAGTTCGGCGCGCAGTGTGTCGGCGGCCGCGTCCTTTTCTGCCAGTGCGGCTTGCACTTCTGCGGCGGCGGCGGCCTTTGCGGCGGATTCTTCGCGCAAGGAGTTGATGGTGTTCTCCAATTCGGCCACGCGGGCGTCCTTTTCGTCCAGCGTTGCCTGAAGGGCAGTCTCGGCGGCCTCGGCCTTCGCCGCACCGCTCTCCAACTCGCCGATGCGCGCGTTCAGGTGCGTGCACTGCGTGCTGTAATCCAGCGCCGCAAGCAGTGCGGCCTCGGTACGCGTGCAGGCATAGCCCGAGGAGGCGATCAGCGTACGGATCTGCTCATTCAGCGCCGCCACGGCGGCATCTACGGTTTCTTGCGTTTCCTCGCAAACGATGGTCATGGTGACGTCGGCGACGGTAACGGAAAATTTTTCTCTCATACTGTTCCTCCTCTTGCAAAGTGCGACACTTTGGTGTATAATATTCTTAAATTTTTATAGTTTTGGCGCGTAGAGCACCCCTATTATATCTATTATAATACATGTCTTGGTATTTTTCAAATGTTTTTTTCAGAAAGGCGAAAAAATATGTCTATCTTTTCAAATTGCCGCCGCATCGTGATCAAGATCGGCTCTTCTACCCTGACGCACGAGTCGGGACAACTCAATCTGCGCCGCATTGAGTCGCTTGTCAAAACGCTGTCGGATTTCAAAAACGAGGGGCGTCAGATCGTGCTCGTCTCCTCGGGCGCGGTGAGCGCGGGCGTGGCGCGCGTGGGCACGCACCGCCCCACCTGCACGGCGGAAAAGCAGGCCATGGCGGCAGTGGGACAGTGCGAGTTGATGAAACTTTACTCGCGGCTCTTTTCGGATTTCGGCCACACCGTGGCACAGATCCTGCTTACCAAGGACGTGATGGACAATCCCGTGCGCCGTTCGGCCGCAGAGGACACCTTCCGCACGCTCTTGGAGATGAACTGTATACCGATCGTCAACGAGAACGACTCAGTCTCCACCGAGGGCATCGACTTTGGCGGTAACGACACGCTCTCGGCCTACGTGGCACTGGTCTGCCACGCGGATCTTTTGATCAATCTTTCGGACGTGGACGGCCTGTATGACAGCGACCCCCGCAAGAACCCCGACGCCAAGCTCATTGAGCACGTCAAGGGGCTTGACAAGCGCGTGATGTCCATGGCGGGCGGTGCGGGCACCGAGCGCGGCACGGGCGGTATGGCCACCAAGCTGCAGGCGGCGCGTATGGTGCTGGACGCGGGCATTCCGATGTACATCATGAACGGTAAGGATCCCGAAGTGCTTTACCGCTTGCTGGACGGCGAGCACGTGGGCACGTATTTTGCGGTGAATTAAGAAAAGAAGCGCCACGGCTCTGCCGTGGCGCTTTTGCTTATTTGTAAAATTCGCTTTTTTGTGTGCGGTCAAACAGTGCCGCAAGGGCCTCTTTTGGGTCTGCTTGCTCGTGCAGAATTTGGTAGACCGCGTGACAGATGGGCAGTTCCACGCCAAAGCGTATCTCCAGTTTCACAAGGGCCTTGGCGGTGTGATAGCCCTCGGCAAGGGCATCAAAGTGCTCCCCCTTCATAAACGCCTCGCCGAAGCGGCGATTGTGACTGTAAGGGGAAAAGAGCGTTGCCTCGTAATCGCCCAGGTGGCAAAGACCGTAGGCCGACAATTCGTTGCCGCCCATGGCGCAGATGAGTCGTGCGACCTCGCGCGCGCCGCGTGCCATCAGCGAGCCCTTGAGCGAAGAGAGCCCCGCACCGTCCAGAAGTCCTGCGGCGATGCCGATGACGTTCTTGGCAGCGCCGCCCAGCTCGTTGCCGATCAGATCCTCGCCGTAATACAGGCGAATGAGATCACTGGAAAAGGCGTCGACCAAGCGGTGCTTGACGGCATCGTTTTCGCTGTCGATGACCATACAGTTGGGGATCCCTTCGACAAAACTCTGGACGTGGCCCGGGCCGAGCCAGACGGCGATCTCACAGGAGGGGTCCAGCCCCTCGCGCGCGACCTCGGACAAGCGCTTGCCCGTGGCGATCTCAATGCCCTTCATACAAAGGACGACCGTTTTATTTGTCAGGGGAAGCGCGGCAAGTTCGCCGCACAGTGCGCGCAGGCCCTGCGCATCAATGGAGATCACAACGGTGTCGGCCTCCTTCACGGCGCGAAGGTCGGTGGAGAGCGTAATACTGTCGGGCAGGGTGAGAAGTTCATTCGCGCGTGTGTCAAGCAAGCGTTGCATATTGCGCGAGGAGGCGCGCCCATAGAGCGTGACACGGTGACCGATGCGGTCCAAATACCACGCAAGGCAACTGCCCCAACGGCCACAGCCGATGACGGTGACGATGCGATCCATAAAACTCCTTTCAGTGCCGCTCACACGCGGCGAGCAGGGTGTCAATCTGCGCTGTGCTTGCGGGCGGAACGTGTTCCAGCGGGAAGGGGATCCCCATGGCCGCGTATTTGGTGACGCAGAGTTTGCGGAAGGGCAACAACTCGATCTTTTCGATGCAGGGATAGGTGTTCCGAAGAGCGAACAACGGTGCCGTGGCATCTGCGGTATCGTTGATACCGGGCACCACTACGCGGCGCAACCACGTGGGGATCTTGCGCGCGTCAAGTTCCGAAAGAAAGCGCATCGGGGCGTCAAGGCCGCACCCGATGTGGGCACGGTACTGTTCCTCGGTGGGCATTTTGTGGTCGAGCAGACAAAGGTCTGTGACCGCAAGCAGTGCCGCGACCCGTTCGTTCCAGATACAGCCCGAGGTGTCCAGCGCGGTGTGAATGCCCTCCTTGCGGCAAAGCGAGAAGAGTTCACGCACGAAGTCGGTCTGCAAAAGCGGCTCGCCGCCCGAGACCGTAAGACCCCCGTTCTTGCCGAAGTAGGCGCGGTAGCGGAGCACTTGCGCGAAAATTTCTGCGGGATCGACCTCGCGGCCTGCCTGCGCGTCCCAGGTGTCGGGATTGTGGCAGTAGGCACAGCGCAAGGGGCACCCCTGCATAAACAGAACGAAACGAACCCCGGGGCCGTCGACCGTCCCCAGGGTTTGTACGGAATGAATGCGTCCCGTCATCAAAGGACCTCGTGGAAGGTACGGCTGATGACCTCGCGCTGTTGCTCGCGGGAAAGTTTATTGAAGTGAACGGCATAGCCCGATACGCGAATGGTGAGGTTGGGGTAAAGTTCGGGATTCTCGTATGCCTTCATCAGCGTCTCCTTGTTGAGCACGTTGACGTTGATGTGGTGTGCGTTCTGGCGGAAGTAGCCGTCCAGGATCGAAACGAGGTTGCCCGTGCGCTCCTCCTTATCATGGCCGAGTGCCTCGGGTACGATGGAGAAGGTGTTGGAAATGCCGTCCTGGCAACAATCGTAGGGCAGTTTGGCAACCGAGTTGAGGGACGCCAGTGCGCCGTTTTGCTCGCGGTTGTGCATGGGGTTGGCACCGGGGGCAAAGGGTTCGCCATTCTTACGGCCGTCGGGCGTGGCACCCGTCTTCTTGCCGTACACCACGTTGGAGGTGATGGTAAGCGCGGAGAGGGTGTGCGTAGCGCCACGGTAGGTGGGCGTCTTACGAAGCTCGTTGATGACGTCCTCCAGCAGGTCGCGTGCGATGCTGTCCACGTCGTCGATATCGTTGCCGTACTTGGGGAAATCGCCCTGGGTTTCAAAGTCCACGACATAGCCGTTCTCGTCACGGATCGGCTTGACAGTGGCGAATTTGATGGCGGAGAGGGAGTCGGTGATGACAGACAGACCTGCCACGCCGAAGGCCATCAGACGCTCGACCTCGGTATCGTGCAGAGCCATCTGGATCTTCTCGTAGTTGTACTTATCGTGCATGAAGTGGATCACGTTCATGGTGTTCACGTACAGACGGCAGAGCCACTGCATATAGATCTTCAGGCGCGTGACGGTGGTCTCGTAGTCCAGCACCTCGCCCGCAAACGGCTCGATCTTGGGACCGATGGAGATGCCCGAGGTGTTGTCATAGCCGCCGTTGAGGGCAAGCAACAAAAGTTTGGGCAGATTGCAACGTGCGCCGAAGAACTGCATCTGCTTACCGATGCGCATAGCGGACACACAGCAGGCGATGCCGTAGTCGTCACCGTAGATGGGACGCATCAGATCGTCGCTCTCGTACTGAATGGAGTCGGTATCAATGGAGACCTTGGCGCAGAAGCGCTTGAAGCCCTCGGGCAGATATTCGGACCAGAGCACCGTGAGGTTGGGTTCGGGTGCGGAGCCGAGGTTGTACAGCGTGTTGAGTACGCGGAAGGAGGACTTGGTGACCAGCGTCTTGCCGTTCACGCCCATGCCGCCCACGCTCTCGGTGATCCACATGGGGTCGCCGCCGAAGAGTTCGTTGTACTCGGGCGTGCGCAGAATGCGCGCCATACGGAGTTTCATCACGAAATCGTCGATGAGTTCCTGTGCGCCCGCCTCGTCCAGAATACCGCGCTCGATATCGCGCTGAATGTAAATGTCAAAGAAGGTGCTGACGCGACCCATGGACATGGCGGCGCCGTTCTGCTCCTTGATGGCGGCAAGATAGGCAAAGTAGGTCCACTGGATCGCCTCGCGTGCGTTTGCGGCGGGCTTGCCGATGTCATAGCCGTACATCGCGCCCATTTCCTTGAGAAACTTGAGGAACTTGATCTGCTTGTTGACCTCTTCGATGAGTTGAATGTTGGACTCGCTCATCAACTTTTCGCCAAGCAGTGCCTTGTCGGCGAGTTTCTGCTCAACGAGCACGTCCACGCCGTACAGGGCGACGCGGCGGTAGTCACCGATGATACGGCCACGGCCGTATGCGTCGGGCAGACCCGTCATAATGCCGATGTGGCGCGCTTTTCTCATCTCGTCGGTGTAGGCGCTGAATACACCGTCGTTGTGGGTGGTGCGATACTCGAATGCGCGCTCGACCTTCTCAGAGAGTTGGTAGCCGTAGGCGGCGCAGGCAGAGCGTGCCATACGGATACCGCCGAAGGGCTGTACGCCGCGCTTCAAGGGGCTGTCGGTCTGCAGACCCACGATCAACTCGTTCTCCTTGTCCAGATAGCCGGGCTTATAGGACAAAAGAGACGAGACCGTCTCGGTGTCAATATCCAAAAGTCCGCCTTTTTCGCGCTCGGCGGCAAACAGTTTTTCGAGCTTCTCCATCAGCGCACTCGTGCGTGCGGTAGGACCTGCCAGGAACTCGGCATCACCCTCGTAAGGGGTGTAGTTTTTCTGAATGAAGGCGCGCACACAAACTCTCTTTCTCCAGTGAGAGCCCTTAAAACCTTCCCATTGCTCAAACTCGTACATGTTACATCCTCCTTATATGGTCTGAAAAATTTAAACAAACAAAAAGCAGCCCAATAAAGGACTGCCCAGACGGTCGGCATATAGCATCGCCACGGGGGCGACGGCGCACTACATGGTGTGAACTCACCGAACCGTCAGCAGTACGCTTTATATAGATTATACTATAAATTACTCCAAATGTCAATGGGCTTGTGCAAAAAAAGAAGAGCCGATTTTTGGAATCGGCTCTTGTCAGTGAACGCCGCGCTCCAGGCGGCGGAGCAGACGGACAAGCGGCAGGACAAGCGTGCACGCGGCGACGTTTCCTGCGGCGTGCAGGGCATCAAAGGGCAGGCCGCTTGCGATCCACGCCAGGGTCATGTTGAAATCCAAACGGAAAAACAGCGCCTGGGCGGGTGCCCAAAGCGTGCCGTAGGTGATGCCGTGCAGGGCACCCAGCGTCACAAACACGAAGAAGGCGAGGCGTGGCGGCATACGGCGCGGGAGTAACATCACACCCCCCCACAAAGGGAGCCATACGTAAAGATGCGGTACCCACCACACGCTAAAGCCCAGGTACACGCCCGTGAGCAGTACGAACACGTAAAGCGGCACCAGCGCCTTGGCGCGATACACCACGGTAAGGGTGATGAGAAGCAGCGCGAGAAGATGAATGTTAGGCGCCCATTCCAGTAGCAGTTTGGAGCAGAACATCAGGGCGCCGAGCATCGAGAAAACCGTCATTTCTCGCACCGTGAGCCACCTTTTTTTGCGTTTTGCCTCCGACACAGGCTGTTCCGCGGCCTGTGTCGGAGGTGCAGCATTATTTCGTTCTGGTGAATTCATAGTGCTCGCCGTCGGCGATCGCGGTTCCGCTCGCACCTACGAGGGAGGGCACGTTATCCTTGCTAAGGGACCAGTAGTAGCCGTCCTTGTCAAAGTCTGCCTCGATGCCGTTGACCTTTTTGATGTAAAGGCCAAAGGCGCCGTCCTCGCCCTCGACGAGCTCATGCTCAAGAAGCGCGTCGGCAAGCGTTTCCTTGTCGGTCTTCACGGTAAAGGTGATGGACTGATCCTCGGCCTTCACCTCGACCTCAATGACCTTTTCGCCCTTGCCGAAGGTCTTGTCGTGGCGGTAGGTTGCGTCCTCCCACACGCCCGTTTTCTCTGCGCGGTTGCAGGCGATGAGTGAAGCGATCATCAGCAGTGCGAGCAGTAGTAGTGTGATGCGTCTTGCAGTTTTCATTCTTCTTATCCTCTTTTCACAATTTTTTGCAAAAAGAATGAAGTAAAAAAGCCCCCCAACGGGGGGCGAAACACGTCAAAAAAGCACCGTCGGAACACCGATGCTGCGCGTATTCACCCTCCATTTGCCCGAAGGTTTTTTACGGCACGGGACGATGAGCATTCCGACTTTGACGGTAATGGCTGTTGCGACGGATTTACACCGCACTTTCCTCATCCCCGACTCCCTTGCGGGAGGCGGTTGCGCGCTCTCGGCGCGCCGAACCGTGTTCATAGCTTTTGCTTTGTCGCTTTTTGCGACACTGTTATTATACTGCAAGTGCGGGGGATTGTCAAGTGGGCGCAATCTTGACACGCCGCGCTGCTTTGTGTATAATGAAATCAGTGAGGGGGTGAAGGTCGTGGCAAAACGGAGATGGATCGTGATTGCCGTGGCGGTGCTGTTGCTTGCGAGTGCTGTGCTGACCTTTTTCTATCTCACACGCGGCGAGTTTTTTGAGGCGGACGGTCTGCGCCAGCGCGAGGGAATCACGATCGAAAATGCGTACGTCGAGGACGGCGTGTTGTACTATACATTGGTCAACCGTACGCACAAAAACGTGAGTTTTTGGTACAGCAGCCCTGCTATGATAGCGAAAAAGACGGCAGACGGTTGGGAGAGTCCAAACGGCGTGAATCTGTATTATCAGCAACAGCAGGGCTGGGATCTGAACCGCTTTTCCAAAATTGAATGCAAGGTGGAACTGGAGGGGGAAGAGTTGCGCTCGGGCGAGTATCGGATTCTGCATTCCTGCGAAGGCGACTGGCGCGAGGGGAGATTTCTCGCTGTCGGGTATTATACGATCCCTTCAATGTGAACGGGCAGACCGCGTGAGGTCTGCCCGTTTCTTGTTGCGCGAGGGGGTATCGCGTAAATTTTCCTTTTTTCGCGCACCTTTTACACACACCCTCATAAAATGATAGCGAGGGACAGCGTTCCCACTTGTTTTGAAGGAGGACTCTTATATGAACAACAACTGTCTTGGCGGTATCCTTGGCAACGATAACAACTGCTGCTGGATCATCATCATTGCGCTCCTGATCCTTTGTTGCTGCTGCAACTGATAGACGGGAGGCTCCGTTGATATGACGGAAAAAGCACCCCACCGCCATTGGCGGTGGGGGGCTTTGCTTCAAAGCAGGGCGTCCACTCGGTCAATGCCAAGGGATCGGAACAGGGGAAGTGCCTCGGCAGGAATGCGCTCGCCGCTCATCACGATCGGCACGGCGGGCGGGCAGGCCACCGTGGGGGCGGCACAGATGCGGCCGATCGCGTTTTCGACGGGCACCGACTCAAAGGGAGCGAGCAGTGCCTCGCGGATCGAACAGCACGGTTCGGGAACAAGTGCCGCAACGGGGTCGGTTTTTGGCAACGCCTGTTGGCGGGGGAGCGAGGTGAGCACCTCGTGCACGCGCGAGAAATCCGCGTCGGTATTATGCGGCGCGCACATCAGCACCGCAACGTTGGCGTCGGCAAACTCCACTTCCACACCGTTCGCGCGGAGCGCCACGGCCAAGGCCTCGCCCGTGTAGCCAAGCGAAGCACCCGAAAGCGTGAGTTTCAAGGGCTCGGAGCCATAGATCTCAAAGCCCGCCATTGCGAGCGAATTTCTTAATTTTTCCACCCGTTTTGCGGTGTTTTTTAAATCTTCGCGGAAGGATCCGTCAAGATACGGGTTGCAAAGGTCAAGCGATTGCAGCGTCAGATAAGAGGGGCTGGTACTGGCGAACAGCGCGAGTGCGCGGCGCGCGTTTGCCAAAAACGCGGCGGGGGCGTCCTTGGCGACGTGCAGGTACGCACCGCCCGTGAGCACGGGGAGCGTCTTGTGTGCCGAATCGACACACAGAGTGGCACCGAGTGCCAAAGGGTGCCCTACGGTATCGGAAAACGCGAGATACGCGCCGTGCGCGTTGTCCACGAGAAGCGGCACGCCGTGTGCGCGGCAGACCTTGGCGAGTGCGGCAATATCCTGCACGTTGCCGAGGTAGTCGGGAGAGGTCACGTATACGGCACGAAAGGGCGTGTCGGAACGCTCCAGTGCGTCCTCTACCGTCTCGGGCGAGAGGTGACACGCACAGGGGTGAGTGCTTTGCTCGGGATAGAGCCAGGTGACGTCGATATCCAAAAGGCCGCAACCGTAAAGGAAGGACTTGTGCGCGTTGCGTGCGGCAAGTACGTGGGGGCGTGTGCCGCGCGGTGCGCTCTGCGCGACAAGTGCCAGCATCGCCTTGATGCCAAGCGTGGCGCCCTCGGTGGAATAGAACGTATGTTCCGCGCCGAAGAGCGCGGCGGTGTTGCGCTCACTTTCTAAGATCACGCCGTCCGCGGCGAACAGATCGTCCGCGCCCGCGATCTCGGTCATATCGAGTGCCTCGCACCCGAGCGCGCCGTGCCCCTTGTGCCCCGGCATATGGAAACGCGCGGGCGTACTTGCGGCATACGCCGCCGCAAAATCAGCAATCGGCGTTTTCATTTGCTTCGGCCTCGGCGACCTTCATCATCACGGCGCACTCAATGCGCTTTTTGAACAGCTCACAGCCGTATTCGTACACGCCGCTGATCGAGCCGGTGGCGTGGTAGGCGTTGGCGGCACAGCCGCCCGAGCAGTAAAGGCGTGCCCAGCAATCGCGGCACGCGGGGCGTGCGTATGCGTTGCAGGCGCGGAATTCGTCCTGCACGGCGACGTTGGTCACACCGTCCCACACGTTCCCGAGACTGTATTTGGGGTCGCCCACGAACTGGTGGCAGGGGAAGAGTTCACCCCACGGGGTGACGGCCATATACTCGGTGCCCGAGCCACAGCCCACGATACGCTTGTAGATGCAGGGACCGTTTTTCAGGTCGATCATATAGTGATAGAAGGTGAAGGGGCGTCCCTCCTTCTTGCGACGGAGCATTTCCTTTGCCAAGATCTCGTATTGCTCAAAGAGCACGGGAAGATCTTCGGCGGTGAGGGCATACGGGTCGCCGGGAGGGCAGACAACGGGCTCCATGGAGAGCTCGGTGAAGCCGAGGTCCGCCATGTGGAGCAGGTCGTTTGTGAAATCCACGTTGTTGTGGGTGAAGGTGCCGCGCACGTAGTAGTTCTTGCCGCCGCGCTTTTCCACCAGACGCTGGAACTTTGGCACGATGACGTCGTAACTGCCGCGCCCTGCGTAGTCACGGCGGAAGTGATCGTTGACCTCTTTTCTGCCGTCCAGACTGAGCACCACGTTGCTCATCTCGCGGTTGAGATAGTCCATGACGTCCTCGTCGAGGAGCATACCGTTGGTGGTGAAGGTGAAACGGAAGTTCTTGCCGTGCTCCTTCTCCACACGGCGTGCGTAGGTGACGAGTTGCTTGACCACGTCGATGTTCATCATCGGCTCACCGCCGAAGAAGTCGACCTCCAAGTTGCGGCGCGTGCCCGAATGTGCAATCAAGAAATCCAGTGCCTGCCGTCCAACTTCAAAACTCATCAGTGCGCGGTCGCCGTGATACTTGCCCTGACTTGCAAAGCAGTAAGAGCAGTTCAGGTTGCAGGTGTGCGCCACGTGCAAGCACAGCGCTTTGACGACCTTGGAGTTGTTTTTATAGTCGATGGCGAGGTTCTCGAAGGTGTCGGCAGAGAAGAGTTTGCCCGCCGCCTTCAGTGCCTCGACGTCCGCGATGCACTCCAGCAGATCCTCGCGCGTGACGCCCTCGCTTCCGGCGTAGCGGGGGAGCAACTCAGCCACGATCTCGTCGGGGGTGTGATCACCGTAGAGCGCGATCACGTCATAGGCGACCTCGTCCACCGTGTGCACGGAGCCCGAGCAGGTGTCCAGTACGATGTTATAACCGTTCAGTTTGTATTGATGTACCATACTATTCCTCGCAAAGATAAAACGCCGCCTTGTGTAAAGCGGCGTTTTATCGCATAATTAAAATTACTTGTTGTTCTCGCAGTTCTGGTTGATGACGCCGCAAGAGGTCTTGCAAGCAGACTGGCAGGAGGTCTGGCACTCGCCACAGCCGCCGGTCACAACGGTCTTCTGAATATCCTTGGTTTCAATGGTCTTGATTCTGCTCATTGGTAGAACCCTCCTTGTAAATTTACTGGTATCATTGTAGCACAAGCGCGCGCGCTTGTCAATAAAAATCAAAAAAGATTTTATTTTCTCACCGAGCCCGAGCCCTTGACGAGGTATTTGACGGTGGTGAGTGCTTCAAGACCCATCGGGCCTCTTGCATGCAACTTTTGCGTGGAGATGCCGATCTCCGCGCCAAAGCCGAACACCTCACCGTCGGTGAAGCGGGTGGAGGCGTTGTGATACACGGCGGCCGCGTCGACCAAAGCCCCGAAACGGTATGCGTTTTCCGCATTTTCGGTGACGATTGCCTCGCTGTGGCGCGTGCCGTAGCGCGCGATGTGCGCGGTGGCGTCCTCCAGCGAATCCACGACCTTGACGTTCATCACGTAGTCGTTGTATTCGGTGGCGTAGTCCTCCTCGGTGGCAAGCGTTGCGCCCCCAAGATAGGGGAGCGACGCGGGGCAGGCGCGAAACTCGACGTTCCACGCTCTGGTGGCGGCGTGGAAGGCGGGCAGAAAGTCGGCGGCCACGTCACGGTGCACGAGCAGGCATTCTGCGGCGTTGCACACGGAGGGGCGCTGACACTTGGCGTTCACGGCGATCTCCAGTGCCATGGCAAGATCGGCCTCACGGTCTACATACACGTGGCAGTTGCCCGCGCCCGTTTCGATCACGGGAATGCGCGCATTGTCCACGCAGTTGCGAATGAGACCCTTGCCGCCGCGCGGAATGAGCACGTCGACGAGGCCGCGCATCTGCATCAGGGCGTTGGCACTCTCACGGTCGGTACAGGACACAAGTCCTACCACGTCGGGGCAGATGCCGCAAGCAGTCAATGCCTCGCGAATCACGTTCACGATGGCGCGGTTGGTGCGAATGGCCTCCTTACCGCCGCGCAGGATCACGGCGTTGCCCGATTTGATGCAGAGTGCCGCCGCGTCGGCGGTCACGTTGGGGCGCGCTTCATAGATGATGGCCACCACGCCAAGGGGCACGGCGGCGCGGGTGATCGTGAGATCTGCGGGGCGCTCCCAGGTCTCGCGGCGCGCGAGGGGGTCGGGGAGTTCGGCAAGGGACCTCACCGCGGCGGCGATGGCGTCAAGCCGCGCCGCTGTGAGCGTGAGGCGATCCAGCATCACGCGCGGCACGCCGTTTTCCTCGGCGGCGGCCAGATCCTCGCGGTTGGCGGCGAGGATCGCGTCCGCGCGCTCTGTGAGGGCGCGGGAGATGGCAACGAGCGCCTCGTTGCGTTGTTCATTGGTGGTGAGCGCCAGGGTGGGGGCGCCCGCTACGGCCGCCTCGCAGAGTGTGCGGACGTCTCGGAAGATTTCGGCTTGTGTCATTTTTCTCGTCCTTTCGGGGAATCAGTCCCGCAGCAAGACCTTCTCGATCTCGCAGATATACATGCGGTGGAAATCTTTGTTTTTGTAGTGCGAAAACTCGGCTGGATCCAGGAAGCAGGCCTCCTCCAGATCGCCCGCATAGAGTTTGCGACAAAGGATCACCAAACGCGATTCATCCACAAACGGGGTGCCGTTTTCGTGGTTTGCGGTGAGTCCTGCCTCGGCCAGTTTGTCGGTATCGCGGCCGCTTTTCGTGCCGCAAAGGCGGAGCGCGTCGCGCCACTCTTCGTCAAGGAAGCAAAGCGAGAGCGTGGACTCTTTTTCCACCAGCGTGAAGGTGTGACGCTGTGGACGGACAAAGATAAAGGCAACGGGCTTGTGCCAGAGTATGCCGACACCGCCCCAACTTGCGGTCATGGCGTTGACCTTGTCACCGTCCGCGACGGTGATCAGTGCCCAGTTCTCACCGAACAGGCGGCAGACGTTCTCCAGTTCTGCGGGTGCAATTTCGTGAAAATTCTTCATGGAAGGGGTCCCCTTTCGTGGAATGATTGTATTATAGCATATTTCGTTTGCATGTGCAAGGTGTTTGGCAAAAAGCGTCGTCGAATCCGAAATGTAAATAATGTGTAAATAAGGGAATTTCAAATAGTAAACAATGGCGAAAAAATCCGATTACCCTACATAAATATACCAAAAAGCACTTGACGAATACCGCTTCTTTTGTTAAAATATAAGTGTTCTGATGGCGCACGCGTGTGCGCCTGCCAAAAAAAACAAAAAAGGAGGCCGTTCTCATTCTGTGGGAACGAACGCAAACATGAAAACATTTGTCAGAATGCTTGCATTGCTTTTGGCCGTACTGACCATCGGCGTACTGGTGGCTGCCTGTGACACCGACAGTGGCGATAACGGTGGCAACGGCAATGGCACCGGCGTAAAGGATAGCCGTTACGATATCAACGGCCGTCTGAACGACAATCTCCCCAATGACCTCAACTACAAGGGTGAGGAGATCACCGTGATGTACTGGTCCGACAGAGAGAACATCGAGTTCGAGATCGAGTCCGTGACGGGTGATAACGTTGCCGACGCCATCTTCGACCGTAACAACCGCATCGAGGATCGCCTCAACGTGGATCTGCTCTGGAACGGCGTGCCCGGTAATGCAAACAACGTTTCCGGTTTCGTGAGACAAGAACAGTCCTATGCCGACGCAGGCACGGGCAACGTGGATATCATTGCGACCTACTCCCGTACTGCGGGATGTTTGGCCATTCAGGGTCTGTATATCGACCTTGCGACGATCAAGGACTCCTACGTGGATCTGGATATGCCTTGGTGGCCCGCACAGATGGTAGAGACCGTTTCCTTCGGTAACTCCTACTACTTCCTCACGGGTGATATCTCCACCAACGTGCTTCACATGATGCACCTTTTGTACATCAACAAGAATATGCTGTCCCGTTTTGACAAGGACATCAACGATATCTACCAGATGGTATACGACGGCAAGTGGACGCTGGATGCGCTCATCGAGCTGACCACAGGCGTATATCAGAACCAGGATAGCGTTCCCGGCAAGTCTGACAATGACCGTTTCGGTCTTGTGGGCAAGTCTTACGTTGTTGACGCCTTCTACATCGGCTCTAACATGAAGTACATCGACTCCAGTGCCGAGAACTATCTGACCGTTTCCAAGGAATACGGCTCCGCCAAGACGGTTAAGCTGGTCCGCAAACTCGGCGCGATGTTCGCCTCCGACGACTGGAATATGATGAAGTTCGATTCCGAGCCCGATTACAACCCCGAATTTGACGACGGCAGAGCATTCAGAACCGGCAAGGCGCTCGTGATCCAACAGCACGCACAGTTGGCAGAGAAG
>JAZSGQ010000018.1:0-23034 GCA_045532805.1 Eubacteriales bacterium | reverse complement strand
CATCGCAAAACCGGTCTGACGGCAAGCGTATACGTCGGAGTGGTCACCAAAGATGTTCAGCGCGTGCGAAGCAACGCAACGTGCGGAAACGTGGATGACGCAGGGCAGAAGCTCACCGGCGATCTTGTACATATTGGGGATCATGAGAAGCAGACCCTGGGAAGCGGTGTAGGTGGTGGTCAACGCGCCGGCTGCAAGCGAGCCATGAACGGTACCTGCGGCACCAGCCTCGGACTGCATTTCCATAACCTTGACCTGCTCGCCCATGATGTTCTTGAGCCCCGTTGCAGACCAGCTGTCGGTCAGCTCAGCCATCACGGAAGAAGGGGTGATGGGGTAGATTGCGGCAACTTCGGTGAAAGCGTAAGATACATGCGCCGCGGCCGAGTTACCATCCATAGAAATCTTTTTTCTTTCGATTGCCATTGGAAATTTGCCTCCCTTATTTTAATTCCATAAGAATAATATAAACAATGTCACTACATATAATAGCACTTTTTATTTCACTTGTAAAGAGGAATTGCACTCATTTTTCGGGATAACGGTAAAAGAATGCGACAAACCCTCGTTTTTTTCTCAAAAACAAAGCCGTTTTCGGTGTTTAATACGTGGGGGAATCCAGGAACCACTCACCGTTCTCCTTTGCGAAGGTAAGTTCCACGGCGGTGCGCTCGTCCTCCTTGCCCACGATATAACTTTCGATCTCTACGATCACGTACTTGGCATTACTGCGCTGTCCCGAGTTCTCACTCTTTTTAAGGATCTTCATCGTATCGTAATCGTAATGGCGGTCGGCCAGTGTATACCCTTTTATGAGATTACACTGTTGCAAATAGGTGTACCCTTCCTCGACGTAATCGCGGTAGCGCGCGTACAGCACACCCGACTCGCCCTCGGCAAAGGCAACGCCTGTAAAGAGATTTTCATAAAGCGGTGCAAGATATGCGGCGGAATAGACCTGACCGAGGAACTTTTTGACGCCCTCGATGTTTTCATAGCCACAATCGGGGGTGCAGTAATCGTAATACGGATCGTCATCTGCCGTATAGAAAAACTCGGGCTCCTTGTAATCGGGCAGGGGGTAGTAGTAATAGCCCGTTTCTTCGTTGTAGGTGAGATAGCCCTCGCGCACTTCTCTGCTCTTTTCGGCATAACGGTAATACTCTTTTGTGTTGAGCACACCGAGGAGCTCACCCGTTTGCACGTTGTAGAAGGTGTAATTGTTGCTTTCCTTTTCCTTGACGTGGATATAGTACTGATACGCGACGATGCTCTTGTCCCCATCTTCGAAGGTGTAGTAATAAAGCGTGAAACTTTCCTCGTCCTCGGGTACGGGAATACTTGAGGGCAGTTGGTCCCGCCCGATTTCGTACGGGATCCTGTTCTCGGTGATACGAGGATAGGTGTCAAGTCCCGCGCCGAACAAAATTTCGTTGGCGGCGGGCGAGGCCTCGATCAGTGCAACGAAACGATCCTTCACTGCGGAAAGTTCGGGGGGTGTTCCGTCGCCCATACGCCCGAGTCCCACAATGAGAAACACGGCAACGGCGATCAGCACCACTGCCACGACACAGATCACGGCAATCAATTTTTTCTTCATGTACAGACTCCTTTGGAATAATCGGTCCGTTATTCGGTCACAGCCCCCTCGCGACCGCGAGGGGGCTGATATCCCTTACCAGGTCATTTCCTTGACGCGCTTCTTTCTTCGGATCGGGATCACGATCGCAAGCGTGACGGCAGTCACCAGCACCGCAGAGCCGGCGGCAATCGCCACCCACAGCACGATCGGATGACGGTAGATGCTCTCCTTTGCGCCGCAGACAAGGCAGGTCACCTTGCCGTTCTC
This sequence comes from Eubacteriales bacterium, assembly GCA_045532805.1. GTDB lineage: Bacteria > Bacillota > Clostridia > Oscillospirales > CAG-272 > Firm-07. The sequence continues at coordinate 21,185 of JAZSGQ010000018.1, read as the reverse complement.
GGCAGTGAGGAACCCACGCTGTGCGGTAATCTCGGGCTCACCCCACTCATGCTCGGCAGGGGGCTCGGGATTGTCACGGTAGCAATACTTGCAATAACTGTTGCAGGGCTTAGTGGGGTCGGGCACGATGTACTCGTGCTCGCAACGGTAGGTCAGGCGATGTACCGTGTCGTCATTTTCCTTGAAGGTACCAATGATCTCGAACTTGTCGCCCTCGTATACGAGTCCCTCGTATTCCTCGGGGTAGATCGAATAACTGTCACCCGCAAAATACCCGCCAACGGTATAAGTTCTGATGAGTTCGCCTTCCTGATTCACGCATTCCACGGTGACGGATTCGCCAAAGTGCATTTTGTCCATCATGGTAAAGACCACGTTGCCATCCTCGTCCTCGCCCCAGTTTCTGACCTCGTCATAGATCACGTTCTCGAGGAAATCCGCCTTGTTGCCCGCATAGTATACGGTCTCGAGTTTGTTGCACTGATACAGTGCGGTGCGATCGATCTTCTTCACCGAGTGCGGCAGATACACGGTTTTGAGATTTTCACAACCCCAGAAGGTGTAGCGGCCAAGACTGCCCACACCCTCGTGCAGTACGACGGTACGAATGATGTCCATTTGCGCCTGTACGCCCTGCCACGGTACCCAGTCGCGACGTGCGTAGGGCAACATATTCTGCTTGATCATATTGCCGTTCTCGTCGGTACCGCAGTAGATCTCGAGGGTTTTCTCGTTCGTATCGATCTTGTACTCGATCTTGTAATGCTCGGCAAGGCCGAAGCCCTCGGCGATCTCTTTTCGCTCCTCTTCGGTGAAGTTGCCACTGATGGCACTCTTGTTGTAATCCTCCAGTACGGCGACCTTATCAAGGGCAATGCCGCCCTCAATGATACGTGCACTCGTGGGAAAAGCAAGAAGCGGGAGCATGGTCAAAAGCAAAAGCACGACACAAAGAATACGTTTCATTCTGTTTCCTCCGTGAAACATCAGGTCTCGGGGATTTCCTGTGCGGTCTGTTCCGTTGCGATGTCGGTCGATTCGGTGGCGGGGGACGCTTCGTCCTCCTCGTGTGCCACCTTGGAGAAGTTGGCAACGCACTGTCCGTCGGAAAGGCGCATCACGATCACGCCTGCGGCGGTACGGGAGTACGTATTGATTGCCTTGACGGGGGTACGAATGATCGTACCGAGGTTGGTGATCATCATCAGATCGTCGTTATCGTCCACAGCGGCAATGCCTGCAAGCAGACCCGTCTTATCGGTGAGATTGTGGCAAGTTACGCCAAGACCGCCGCGTCCCTTGACACGGAAGTCGTCAAACGGGGTGCGTTTTCCGTATCCGTTCTCGGTCACGGTAATGAGCGATTTGTCCTCTTCCACCTTCACGGCTCCCACAACGAAGTCGCCCTCGCGCAGTTTCACACCGCGCACGCCGCGTGCGGTACGGCTCAAGGGGCGAACAGCCGACTCGGTAAAGCGTGCGGCAGAGCCCTCGTGCGTAGCAAGCAACAGATCGGTGTCGCCGTGCGTGAGCATCACGAACACAAGTTCGTCGCCCTCATCAAGCGACAGTGCGATCTTGCCGCCCTTGCGCTGATATTCGTATTCGGTGAGCAACGTGCGCTTGATCACGCCCTGTCTTGTCACCATGGTGAGGTATGCGTTCTCCTCAAACTCATTCACACCGATCATCGCGGTGATGGTCTCACCCGGCTCGGTCTCAATGATATTGATGATATTGGTGCCCTTGGCGGTACGGGACGCCTCGGGGATCTGGTAGGTCTTTCTCATAAAGACCTTGCCCGTGTTGGTAAAGAGCATCAGATAGGCGTGGCTGTTCACGACCTGCACCTTTTCGATGAAGTCCTCTTCCTTGGTGGTCATTGCCATAATGCCCTTGCCGCCCTTGTGCTGTGCGGCGTAGGTATCGGCGGGCTGACGCTTGATGTAGCCCGCGTGCGTGAGCGTGATCACGCAGTCGTGGCGCTCGATGAGGTCCTCAAGAGAGATCTCGTCCTCGGCGGCAACGATCGCGGTGCGGCGCTCGTCGGCGTACTTGCGGCGGATCTCCAGCAGTTCCTCCTTGATGATGGCCTTGATCTTCCCATTATCGGCAAGAATGCTCTTGAACTCCTCGATCATGGCGTGGAGTTTATCCAACTCGTCCTCGATCTTCTGTCTCTCAAGTCCCGTGAGTTTGCCAAGCGTCATTTCGACGATGGCCTGTGCCTGCGTTTCGGACAGACCGTAGCCCGCCATCAACTTTTCCTTTGCATCGGGGATCGATGCAGTGGAGCGGATAAGATTGACGATCTCGTCGATGTTATCGTTTGCGATCTTGTAGCCCTCCAGGATATGTGCGCGTGCCTCGGCCTTATCCAGATCGAACTGCGTGCGGCGTGTGATCACGCTCTCTTGGTGCGCGATATAGTGATCCAGGATCTGCGGCAAGGAAAGCACCTTGGGCTCGCCGCCGACCAGTGCCAGCATATTGATGGCGCAGGTATCCTGCAACTGCGTGTTCTTGTAAAGTTGGTTGAGAATCACCTGACCGTTCGCATCGCGGCGATAGGAAATGAGAATGCGAATACCGTTACGGTCACTGGACACGTCCTTGATGTCGGTGATGCCCTCGATGCGCTTGTCCTTGACAAGCCCTGCGATGGACTGTACCAACACGCTCTTGTTGACCTGATAGGGAATCTCGGTCACGATGATCTCGTGATGCTCCTCGTCCACCTCACACTTGGCGCGTACCATCACGCGGCCGCGACCCGTGTTGTAGGCCTCCACGATGCCGTTCATACCGTAACAGGTAGCGGCGGTGGGGAAGTCGGGACCCTTGATGAACTGCATCAGATCCTCAACGGTGCATTCGGGATTTTCCATACGCAGAATGGTGGCGTCCACCACCTCGCCGAGATTGTGAGGAGGAATGTTAGTCGCCATACCGACTGCGATACCCACGGAGCCGTTTGCCAGGAGATTGGGGAAACGCGAGGGCAGGACAGCGGGCTCACGGCGGCGGTTATCAAAGTTGGGGACGAAGTCCACCACCTCTTTTTCAAGCCCCGTCATCAACTCATCTGAAATTTTAGCAAGGCGCGCCTCGGTATAACGGTAGGCGGCCGCGCCGTCACCGTCCACAGAGCCGAAGTTGCCCTGTCCTTCAATGAGGGGGTAACGGAGCGAGAAATCCTGTGCCATACGCACCATCGTGCCGTATACGGCGGCGTCACCGTGCGGGTGATAACGACCCAGCACGTTACCGACGGTGGTTGCGGATTTGTAGAAGGGCTTATCCGAGGTCAGGTGATCCTCGTACATCGCGTACATGATGCGGCGCTGACCGGGTTTCATGCCGTCGCGCACGTCGGGAAGTGCACGGGACATAATGACAGACATAGAGTACTCGATGAAGGCCTGCTTCACGCGCTTCTCCATATCAATATCTTCTATTCTCTGATTCGGAAATTCAATATTTTCGTTCTTGTGTTCCACTGCTGTTCCCTCTCTTAAATATCAAGGTTTTCGGCAAATCTTGCATTCTGCTCGATAAATTCACGGCGGGGCTCGACCTCGTCACCCATGAGCGTGGAGAAGATCTGATCGCAAAGGATCGCGTCCTCCATCGTCACGCGCAAAAGGATACGGCGCTCGGGGTCCATCGTGGTGGCCCAGAGCTGGTCGGGATTCATCTCACCAAGACCCTTATAACGGTCTGCCTCAAGATTCTTACCCTCGGCAAGCAGTGCGTCGCGCTCGGCGTCGGTATAGGCGTACTTCTCGCCACCGACCTTGCCTGAGCGGCGGTAGATCTTATAAAGCGGGGGCTTTGCAAGATACACGTGGCCGTTCTCGATCAGCGGCTTCATATGACGGAAGAAGAAGGTGAGCAAAAGGATCTGGATATGCGAGCCGTCCACGTCCGCGTCCGCCATGAGAATGATCTTGCCGTAGCGGAGTTTTTCGATATCAAATTCCTCGCCGATGCCACAGCCCAGTGCCTGAATGATCGGGATAATGGACGTATTGGCATAGACCTTATCCAGTCGGCTCTTCTCGACGTTGAGGATCTTGCCGCGCAAGGGAAGGATCGCCTGGAAGCGGGGATCGCGTCCCTGCTTGGCGGAACCGCCTGCCGAATCTCCCTCCACCAGATATACTTCGGTGAGTTCCTTGCGGCGCTCGGTGCAGTCGGAGAGTTTGCCGGGCAGAGTCATCGACTCCAGACCGTTCTTGCGACGGGTTGCCTCGCGGGCTTTTCTTGCGGCCTCGCGGGCGCGGTTTGCCGTCAGTGCCTTTTCAATGATGATACGGCCGACGGCGGGATTCTCCTCCAGATACTCGGAGAGTTTCTCGCACACCAGTTTATCTACAAAACCGCGGATATGTGCGTTACCCAGTTTTGTCTTGGTCTGACCCTCGAACTGTGCCTCCTTGAGTTTGACCGAGATCACGACCGTAAGGCCTTCTCTCACATCATCGCCCGAGAGGTTCTTGTCGTCTGCCTTGAGTTGGTTGTACTTACGCGCGTACTCGTTGATCACCTTGGTGATGGCATTCTTGAAGCCCGCCTCGTGCGTACCGCCCTCAATGGTATTGATATCATTAGCAAACGTGAGCATCGTTTCATTGTAGGTATCGGTATACTGCAGTGCGACCTCTGCGATCGTTCTCGCACCGTCCTCCACCTTTTCCGCACGCATATAGATCACGTCGGGGTGAATGACCTGACAGTGCTTCTGCTCATTGAGGAAACTCACGAAGGTCTTGATACCGCCTTCGTATTGCAATACCTCGCCGCGGAAGTTCCCTTCCTCATCGGCCTGGCGCTGGTCGGTGATGGAGATCGAAATGCCCGCGTTGAGGAACGCCTGTTCACGCAGACGCTTGAGCAACGTCTCATAATCGAACACGACCTCGTCAAAGATCGTATCGTCGGGCTTGAAGCGCACGTAAAGACCGTGCTTTTCGGTCTCACCCTCGTCACGGAAGGGTCTTGCCACGGCACCGCGCTCAAAGCGCTGGGTATAGCGGCGTCCCTTGTAGCAGCTCTCGATCTCGATCCATTCGGACAGTGCGTTTACCACCGAGGAACCGACACCGTGCAGACCGCCCGAAAATTCGTAGCCGTTGCCATCAAACTTACCGCCTGCGTGCAACACGGTAAAGATGACCTCCAGCGTGGGAATACCCATTTTCGGGTGAATACCGCCGGGAATACCCTGGCCGTCGTCCTGGATCGAAACCGATCCGTCGGGCAACAGCACGACGTCAATATGACTGCAACGCCCGGCAAGCGCCTCATCAATGGAGTTATCCACGATCTCATATACGAGATGATGCAGACCGCGCAAAGAGGTGGTGCCGATATACATACCGGGGCGGCGACGGACAGCTTCCAGGCCCTCAAGCACCTGTATTTGACTGTCGTCGTAGACCTGTCTTACTTCTTCGTTGTTTGCCATTTTTCTATCCTTCCTTGTCAAAGGTTATTAAAAGTTAGTTGGTTTCCACGCCGCTTCGACCAAGAAGTGCGGCGGAGGAAAGTTGGGAAAAACAAATACCGTAGCCGTCCTTTTTGCGATAAAGCACAAAGGACTTCGGAATTTCCTCGGTGCAGGCCTCCACCTCGCCGCGGCGCTCGGCGCCCGCGAGATATTTGCGCGTGACCGTGGAAACGGTGGCCGTATCGGCATCGAAAATACCGATGATCTCTTTTTCCCTGATATTCTTGTTATTGCCTACGTGTAAAAACATATTATTCTCTGAAACTTCCTTTTTCGACGGTGATCAGTCGATCTGTTTGTTCCGTGATCTTCTCGCAGGTGGTGAGAATGACCTGCTTCCCTGCTATTTTGTGAAGCAGATAATCTCTTCTGGCCGCGTCCAGTTCGGAGAGCACGTCATCAAAGAGAAACACAGGGTACTCGCCGCAATCCTCGCGGCAAAGTTCACCCTCCGCGAGTTTGAGTGCCAGCGCCAGGGACCGTTGCTGTCCCTGTGACGCGTAGATCCTTGCCTCGCGGCCGTTGAGCATCACCTCAAGGTCGTCCTTGTGAATGCCGTACAGCGTGGTGCCCGCACCGATCTCTCTTTCGTGATTCGTGCAGAGCCGCTCATACAGCATCTCCTCGGTGGCGGCGATATCCTCGTAGTCCGCATCCTGTTGCTTGTAACAGCCCAGATACAAAAGCGAGGGGGTTTCGCGCTCACTTGTCATTTTCTCAAAACAATGCGCCACGTGCGGTATGGCCTTTTCGATATACCGCTTGCGACTGCGCGCGATACAGGCGGCCTCGTGCGCGAGCTGTCTTGACCAGATCTCCACAGTGCTGTTGAATACCGCGCGGTCATTTTCGGCCGACCGTATCAGTGCGTTTCTTTGCTTGAGTATGTGCGCGTAGCGCTGGAGTGCACCCAGATACGCGGGCTCCAGTGCACTGATGGCAATGTCCAGAAACTGTCTGCGCTCGGCAGGCCCTCCTTTGATCAAGGAGAGTTGATCGGGGCAGAACAGCACGGCGCGGAACGCGCCCACAAGTTCGGACATCTTATGGATCTTGACGTGATTTTTCTCCACCGTTCTGGTGCGCGACTGAAACAGGTGCATCGTGATGTTCTGCACACGTCCCGCAGCCTCAAAATCAACGGAGAGTGAGGCGCTTTCTCTACCGAATGCGATGGCCTCTTTGGCGTGCAAAGAGCGGAAACTCTTACCGATTGCGGCAAAGTAAATGGCTTCCAGCAGATTCGTTTTTCCCTGCGCATTGTCCCCGTAAAGTACGTTGACCCCGGGGCAAAAGCGGACGGTGGCCTCTTCTATGTTCCGAAATCCCAAAAGGGAAACGGCGTTACATTGCATCGTTTAGTCCTTCATACGTACGGGCAGCAGCATGAACAGATCTTCGCTGTCCTCGCTCTTGCCCTCGGCGGGCTCGATGTTCACACTGGTCAGCGGAGAGGAAAGCGCCACACGAATGCGCTCGCTCTCGCACGCGCGGATCGAGTCAATGAGGAATCTGTTATTGAAGGCGATGAGAATATCGGCACCCTCGTGCTCGATCTCGATCTCATCATAGGTACTGCCTGCGGCGCTTGCCGCCATGATCTTGAGCAGACCGCCCTCAAATTGAAGTTTTACGTGGGAGCGTACACTGCCCGCCACTCTCTCCTCGGTAATGAGCGCCGCGCGATCCAGTGCGGAAAGCAGTGCATCTCTGTCGATGTCGGCATAGATCTTGTGCTGTTGAATGATGATGCGGTCAAAGTCGATGTACTCACCGTCTACCAAGCGGGAGAAGAACACCAGATTTTCAAAATAGAACACCAGGTGCTTTCTCATCATGTGAATGCGGACGACCTCGTCCGTGTTCGAAGAGAGGAGTTTATACAGTTCGTTGACCGTTTTTGTGGGCAGAATGAAGCGGAAGCGCATATCACTGCCGTCCTCATTGTTGTTTTCAATCTCGGCACCGCCAAGGCGGCATTTTGCCAGTTTGAAACTGTCACAGGAAACCAACAGCAACTTATCCTGCTCGACTTCCATATAACAGCCGTTGAGTACCACGCGCTGATCGTTCACGCCCATGGCATACATGGTCTTATTGAACATCTCACCGAGAATGCCTGCCTTCACGCTGAATCCAAGACTGCTTTCGAGTCTGGGGAGTTCGGGGAAATCCTCACCCTTGAGTGCGTTCATCTTGTGCGAGGACTTGCCGCTCTCGATCATGGCACACAGATTGCGGTCAACGGTGAGTGTGACCTCCTCGCCGTCCATCACGCGCATGGTCTGATTGAACTTCTGTGCGTTGATGACGAAGGTGCCTTCCTCCACGACCTTGGCCTCAATGGTCGTACGCAGACCCTTTTCTAGGTCATAGGTGGTGAGGATACAGGTGTCGGGCATGATGGCCTCGATCTTGATGCCCTCGGTTGCGGGAAGGGTGGATTTACCGCCCGTAGCACACATCAACGGTGCAGTTGCAGCAAGAACGGCCTGACGGTTAAAAATGACTTTCATAACGTACTCCTTTTTGCTCTCGCGCCATGGGCGCAAAAGAAGAATAGATAGATTATTATATATCTCGTCGTAGTAGCAATAGGGCAGGTGGAAACGGTGGAAAACCGCCCAAAGCCCGTTTAATGGGGATTTACTTTATATGTAAAACAGTGAAGTCAACGGAAAAACTGTGGAAAGGACCTTGAAAAAATGTGGGAAACTTTTTCGTATCCTTCCCTTTTTCCGAAAGGTTTTCAAAAAATGGCCTTACAGAACACGAAAAACACCGAAAACCGAGTTTTACACACGCTTTGCTTTTCCACACAGACGGGAAACAGACGCGTTTTTCACGGAAAATCAAGAGATCCCTTTCGGGAAAGACTGTTGAAACACGGTGGAAAAGTGTCAGTTCCCCGTGATCTCCTTGCGCAGTGCCTCGATATCTGCGGCGAAGATGGGCTCGCGAATGATCTTCTTCTTGACCCATTCGAAGGAGGCGATCATGGTAGTATGATCCCTGCCGCCGAAGATCTTGCCAATGTTCGGGAAGGACATTTCCGTGATCTCGCGCACCAGATAACTGGACACGTGACGGGCGGACATGATATCCTTTGTTCTCTTCTTGCCCGTGATCTCCTCGCGGGAGATGCCGTACTTTTTCACGATGGCCGAGAAAATTTTGTCAATGGTGACCTCAAGCGGCTCGCTCTCGCCGATCAGATCCGAGAGGATCTCCTGTGCGTATTTGAGCGTAATGGGGCGTCCATCCACCAGACTCTTAGCGGCGAGTTTTTTGATCGAACCCTCGATCTGTCGAATGTTGGAACGCAGGTTTTCCGCAAGGAATTCCAGCACCTCGATCGGCACGTCGATGGCAAGATCCTCCGCCTTTTTCTTGATGATTGCCACGCGGAGTTCAAAATCAGGGGGATTGATGTCGGTGAGCAATCCCTGCTCAAAGCGCGAACGCAATCTTTCCTCAAGCGGATTGATGTCCTTGGGCGGACGGTCGGAGGCGAGAATGATACGCTTACCCTCATCAAACAGCGACTGGAAGGTGTGGAACACCTCCATCTGCGTGGACTCGCGCCCCGCAATGAACTGAATATCGTCCACGAGCAGAACGTCACAGCCGCGGTAGAGTGCGCGGAAGGCGTCCATGGTCTTGTGTGCGATGTGCGACACCATCATATTGGTGAAATCCTCACCCTTGGTATAGATGACCTTGATGTTGGGATTGGTGCGGCGCATCTCGTTGATGACCGCGTACATCAGGTGCGTTTTACCCACGCCCGACGGGCCGTAGATAAAGAGCGGATTATATTCTTCCACGTGTGCGTTGCTTGCCACCTTCCAGCACACGGCGCGTGCAAAGCGGTTGGAATCACCCACAATGAAGTTGTCAAACGTGTATTTGGAGAGTTGATAGGAATCTCCCGGCATCACGGCGGGCTCGACCTTTGTGCCGTTCCCCTCTCTGATGCGGTCGATGAGCACGTCGGGCTCGGTATGTGTGCCGACGAAGCGGAAGGCGACGCCGAGTTCCATACCCGCCTCCTGCAGGAAGGCGCGCTCGATCGGTGCCTTGTGCTGCTCCGTAAGTTTTTTGCATTTGAATTCCGACTCGGTGTCAAAGGTCAGCAGATTCGTGTCGGGATCGTACAAAGAGGGCTTCAGTCCGCCGTACCACATATCAAATGCGGCACCCGACATAGTTCCCTTGAACGATTCCTTTACGATCTCCCACATTTCCTTGATTTCTGCGGGGCAGGACATGATGCTTCCTCCTTTTTCGCGTGATGCACGCCGCTTAGGCAAGAGGGCGGGTTCAGAAATTCCCCCTCACCCACGCGTGTGCGTGCGCATATTAAACTAATTATAACATATTAAAATAGATAATACAATACATTGCCTGTGGAAAACTCACTGATATTCACAGAAAATTTACATATAAAAGAAAGGGATCGCATTTAATTTTTGTTGACGGTTTGACTTTGTCTCACGAGTGTGTTAGAATAGTTGCGTATGAAAGCAAGGGAGAAGACTATGAAAAACAAAGAAAAAAGAAAATCGCTCCTTGTACGGTTTCTTGCCTATTATAAGCCGCATAAGTGGATGCTGACGGCGGATATGCTGGCATCGCTGTTCATTTCCGTGATTGGTATGATCTACCCGATGGTCACGAACCTGATGCTCAACGATCTGATTCCCGAGAAAAAGGTGCGTGAGATCGTGATCGCGGGGCTTTTTGTGCTGGTGCTTTACTTATTACGCTATTTTTTGCGGTATTTCGTGCAGTACTACGGACATATCATCGGCGTGCGCATGCAGGCGCAGATGCGCGCAGATATGTTCCGTCATCTGGAAAAACTGCCCTACTCCTACTATGACGGACAGGAAACGGGTAAGATCATGTCCCGTATGACAAACGACTTGTTCAGCGTGAGCGAACTTGCGCATCACGGCCCCGAGAACCTGCTCATCAGCGGCGTGATGATCATTGCCTCCTTTATTTATCTGTGGACGCTGGAGCCCACGCTCACGCTCATCATCTTTGCCTGCGTTCCCGTGCTCGGTGCGGTCTCGCTGTTCTCCCGTCGGAAAATGCGTGCCGCCTTCACCGAGCGCCGCACCAGCATAGCCTCGATCAACTCGTCGCTGGAGAGCAGCATCAGCGGCATTCGCGTGACCAAGGCCTTCACCAACGCCGATAAGGAAATGGAAAAGTTCGGAAAGAGCAACCGTCTGTTTGTGAATGCCAGCCGCAAGGCCTACCGTGCGATGGCCACGTTTCATTCCTCCACCTCGTTCATCACCGACGTATTTAACGTGATCATTCTGATCGCGGGCGGATTCTTCCTTTACAACGGGCGGATCTCCTTTGGTGATTACTCCACCTTCATCGTGTCCGTCAATCTGTTTATCAACCCCGTTACGACACTGATCCAGTTTATGGAGCAGTATCAGGACGGCGTAACTGGCTTTTGCCGCTTCCTTGAGATCATTGATGCCGAGCCCGAGCGCGACGCCGAGGACGCCACGGAACTTGAAAACGTCAGGGGCGAGATCACGCTCAAAAACGTCAACTTCAGTTATGACGAGAGCAAGGGCGTGCTGAAGGATCTTTCCCTCTCGATCCGTGCGGGCGAAAAGATCGCGTTGGTCGGCCCGTCGGGTGGAGGCAAGACCACATTGTGCCACCTGATTCCCCGCTTTTATCCCCTTACCGACGGACAGATTCTCATTGACGGAAAGGATATCAACACCGTGACGCTGGAGTCGCTCCGCCGTCACATCGGTATCGTGCAACAGGACGTGTTCCTGTTCAACGGCACGATCCGCGACAATATTCTCTACGGCAAACTGGACGCCACCGAGGAGGAAATGATAACCGCGGCCAAGCGCGCGAATATCCACGAGTACGTGACGTCTCTGGAAAAGGGGTACGATACCGAGATCGGCGAGCGCGGCGTGCGTTTGTCAGGCGGCCAGAAACAGCGACTCAGCATCGCGCGTTTTTTCTTGAAGGACCCTGCCATTCTGATTCTGGACGAGGCGACCTCCGCACTGGATAATACCACCGAGATCCTCATTCAGGAAGCACTGGACGAGTTGTGTCGGGGGCGCACCACATTAGTGGTGGCACACCGTCTTTCCACCGTGCGCAATGCCGATTCCATCGTGGTCATTTCCAATGGCGAGATCCTGGAGCAGGGTACGCACGAGGAATTGATGGTACAAAAGACGATGTACCGCGAACTGTACAGTCTGCAGTTCCGCGAGGATGATCTTCCCGCGGCACTCAAACAATAAAAAGAAAAAAGCCCGAACGGGCTTTTTTCTTTTTTCCTCTTGCTTTTTTTTGAAAAGAGGGCTATACTATTGGTAGTTAATACTAACAAAGGAGTCGCTATGAGGAAGGAAAGCTTTGCCGTTATCGGCATGACGTGTGCCTCGTGCGTGGCGCACGTGGAGCGTGCCGCGCGTTCGGTGCTCGGGGACAAGTCCTTCACGGTGAGTCTGCTTTCGGGCAGTCTCTCGGTGGTGTTGGAAGATGCCGAGAACACCGAAGCCGTTTTCAAAAAACTCTCCGTTGCCCTCCGCCGTGCGGGCTACGGCCTTGAAAAACGCGGGGAGCAGGAGGACGAGCGCCGCGCCGTGGCCGAGCGTCGGCGGGAGAATGCACGTCTTGTTCTTTCGGTTACACTGACCGTCCTTTTGATGGTCGTGGCAATGTGGCACATGACCCCTATTCCCCTGCCCGCGATCTTTGATGGTACGCGCCACCCCATTCTTTTTTACGCCATTCAGGCGGTATTGACCGCCGCCGTACTCTTCTTACAGCGCCATTTCTTCCGCAGCGGTTTCTCGGCGCTTTTCCACGGCGCACCGAATATGGATTCGCTTGTGGCACTGGGCGCGGCATCTGCCGCTATTTACGGCGCCATAGCGGGCGTATGTATCGTACTGGGCGCCCTACGCTTGGACACGGCATTACTGCATCAATATCTGCATCAACTCTATCTGGAATCCGCCGCGATGATCCTCACACTGGTCTCCCTCGGCAAATATCTGGAGGGGCGGGCGCGCCACCGCGCGGCGGGTGCCGTGCGTGCACTGATGGCAGAGGAACCGAGGACCGCGCGCCTCGTTACAGAGGAAGGTGAGCAGGAGATCCCCTTGGATACCCTTGGTGTAGGAGATCTGGTGCGCGTGCCCACGGGTGAGAAGATCCCCGCTGACGGTGTAGTGGAATCGGGTGAGGGTAGCGTCAACGAGGCAATGCTCACGGGTGAATCCCTGCCCCGCACCATTGGCGCGGGCGACCGCGTATCGGGTGCCACGGTGCTCGAGGAAGGCAGTATTACTGTACGGATCGACCGTCCTGTCTCGGAAAGTGCCCTGCGACAGATCGCGGCACTCTTGGAGGAAACGGCATCGACCAAGGCGCCGATCGCACGGCTTGCGGATAAGGTGAGTGCCGTTTTCGTACCCGTTGTCCTTGCAATTGCCGTACTGACGGCCGCCGTTTGGCTGATCGTCACGCGCGACGTGAGTATGGCCTTCCGCACGGCGGTTTCTGTGCTTGTCATTTCCTGCCCCTGTGCACTGGGGCTTGCCACTCCCACGGCGATCACGGTGGGAAGCGGACGCGCCGCGCGCTTCGGCATTCTGTTCAAGAGCGCACAGGCACTGGAAACGCTGGCCGACACCAAATACCTCTTGACCGACAAAACGGGCACGCTGACGCGCGGAGAAATGACCGTGACGGACGTGGTCTGCTTTGCGGGAGAGGAGCAGGAACTTTTGGCGCTTGCGGCCTCGGTGGAGGCCTTCTCCTCGCACCCCATTGCAAGGCCGATCGCGGCGCTTTGCGCCACCCGTTTGCCGCTTTCTGACTTTCAGAACCATACGGGAAGAGGTCTTGTGGCAAGAGCCGAGGACGGCGAGTGGGTCTTTGCGGGCAACGCGGCACTGTACGAATCGTTGGCAGATGCCCCCGCACTTCCCCCGCAGGCATCCGAGTTACAGGATAAGTTTGCTGCCGAGGGAAAAAGTTGTGTCATTCTGGCAAAAGGACAGACGGTGCTTGGTTGCTTCGGCGTGGCGGATACGTTGCGCGAGGATAGCGCAACTGCCATAACGGTATTGAAAAAGATGGGAGTGCACACCGTGATGCTCACGGGCGATCACCCTGCGGCCGCCGCCAAGATCGCCCACGAGGCGGGTGTGGACGAGTACCGCGCGGGACTGCTCCCCGCCGATAAGGAGCGCATCGTGCGCGAGTACACCGAAAAGGGTGCGACCGCTATGGTGGGCGACGGTATCAACGATGCCCCCGCGCTGGCAGGTGCCGACGTCGGTATCGCCATTGGTGCGGGAACGGGTGTTGCAGTAGAGTCTGCGGGCGTGGTGCTGTCGGGCAATTCCCTCCTGGACGCGGCCGCGGCAATCGAACTGGGCCGCGCCACCAAGCGCAACATCAGACAAAATCTTTTTTGGGCGCTTTGCTACAATTCCGTCTGTATTCCCGTTGCCGCGGGCGTGCTCTACCCCGTGGCGGGCATTCTGCTCACCCCGATGATCGCCAGTGCGGCCATGAGCGTGTCCTCACTGTTCGTAGTGGGCAACGCACTGCGCCTTTACCGCTTCGTACCACCCGCGATCGCATCGCGTGCACATAACACCGCAAAAAAAGAAAGAAAAGCACATAAGGAGAAAGAGAATATGTTTTTCAAGAAAAAAGAGACCACGACCGTGACCATTTCCGTCGAGGGTATGGCGTGCGGGCACTGCGCCGCCCGTGTGGAGAGCGCACTGACCGCCGTAAAGGGCGTAAAATCCGCCAAGGTTGACCTTACCGCTGCTAACGTGACCGTTGTTGCCGCAGGTGTCGGCGAGGACGCGCTGAAGGCCGCCATCACCGCCGCAGGGTACAAAGTGGTCTGACAAAAAAGCCCCCGAAGAGAACAAAACGGCGAGTCCGTCAAGTTCTCTTCGGGGGCTTTTTGCTTGACTTTTGTACGAAGGGTCGGTATAATGAAAGATAGTTGCTACCAAGGAGGTAAATATGTGTAACATTGCCGCTTACGTCGGCACGCGCCGCGCCGCGCCGATCCTTATTGAAATGCTGCGCCGTCAGGAGGGCATGAACGCAGGTTTTTTTACAGGACTTGCCACGCTCCACAACGGAGAGCTTTACTACCGTAAAATAGAGGGAGATCTCGAGTATCTTCTCTCACACACCGATGTGGCCGAGCTCCCCGGTACGGTGGGCTTTATTCATGGGCGCACGCCCGGATATGGCGGTGATGCCTGGTCCCACCCCTTTATCGGCAGAAAAAACGGTACGGACGAGATCGCCGTGATTGCCAACGGTGTGATCGGCTGCTTTGCGCCCAATGCACCGCGCTATGATGAGCTGGCAAGAGCACTTGACGAGAAGGGATATGAGTTTTGCACGCGAAAGCCGCTGGATCCGCCCAGCATGCGCGTGTTGAAAAACGGGGATTCCATACATTCTACCGATCTGCACTGTCAGCTGATCCTGCACAACATGGAAAAGGGCGCGCACGAGGTGCTTGCCCTGGAGCGGGCGCTGTGTCAAATGCCGGTCGAGATGGTGTTGCTGATGCTGTCACGGAAGCATCCCGACCGCATCTTCTGGTCGCTGATGAACAAGCCGATGAAACGCGGTGTGGCGCCGCACGGCACGTATCTTGCCTCCTGTGCCATCGCCTTCCCCGATGATGCGGCGGCACCCATGCAGTTGCCGCACTGCTCGGCAGGCTTTGTTACGGCTGATAGCTTTTCCGCCACCGCGTTTGCAGCCCCCCCTGCACGGGTGGCGCCGATCGACGCAAGCGTGACCGCGCTCGGCTATGAGCTTGTGTGTCGCATGCTTTCCGAGGGAGAAAAAACGCTTCCCGAGTTGGCAAAGGCCTGCCGCTCTCTGTTTGAAACGGCGGATTGCGATCTTGCCGCGCCGCTCGTGTACGACATTCTGTTTGCACTGCACAAGCAAGGAAAACTGCACATAGAAACGCGCCGCTGGCGAAGTGAACCAAACGAAATGGATGCGCCGCTGTTTTATATGACACTAAAAGCATAAGAAAAAGGCCTGAGCATCGCTCAGGCCTTTTTCTTATATCAACTTCAAAAACTCTCGTGTGAGCGCCACCGAGCGCTCGGCGGCAAGCGACACAAACTTGGAGAATTCCATACCGTCACCGCCGTCCGAGATCACGCGCAGCACGGCAAAGGGAACGCCGTTCACGTGTGCCACGTGACCGATAGCTGCGCCCTCCATTTCGCACGCGACCGCGCCGAATGTGGCAACGATCCTGTCCTTTGTCGTCTGCTTGGCAACGAACAAGTCACCCGAGGCGACCGTGCCCACCACGCCGTTGTATTCCAGTGTGGCGGTAGCGCTGCAAAGCGCGCGCAAAAGCGCCTCGTCTGCCGCAATTTCCACCATGTTTAGGCCTGAAATGAGGCCGGGCGCGTCACCCAGCGCCGTTGTGTTCATATCGTGCTGGACCACCTTGTCCGCAAGCGCCACGTCGCCCACCTCAAGTTCAGGCAAAAGACCACCCGCCACGCCCGTATTGAGCAGTGCGCCGACCCGAAAGTGCAGAATCATGGCCTCGGCGGCAATGGCAGCAAAGACCTTGCCCACGCCCGAAACGGCACAGACCACGTCCCTGCCCTCCAGTTTGCCGCAGGTGAAGGTCACGCCGCTGACTGTTTCCTCGCGGACGTCGGTCATGGCGTTTTTCAGGCCCTCAATCTCAATTTGCATGGCACCGATGATGCCGATCGGTTTATTCTGCATAGCGGTAATCTCCTTTGTAGTCGTTCAGCACGGCGAGATAGGCCTCGCACTCACGTTTTGCGGCGTCAATATCCAGCTCACGGTAGTTGCCGCATTCGCGGCGCGTTGCACCGAAAACCTCACCCGTGTGGGCACAAGTGGCGGCGAGTGCTTCCTTTAGTGCGGCAAACGCCGCGTCGTGCGGCAGGTCGCGCGTGAGCAAATAAAAGCCCGTTCGACAACCCATCGGGCCGAAATAGATCACGTGCTCGCCTACGGGGCCGTTGCGAAGGAGGGTGGCGAGCATATGCTCCACCGAGTGCATGGTGACGTTATCCATATAGTCCCCCGCGTTCGGCGTGCGGGTGCGGAGATCGTAGGAAGTGATATCTCCGTCGATGCGGGAGATGTAGAAGCCGGGTGTGATCTTATCGTGATCCACCGAAAAACTGGCAATGCGTTTCATACAAGATCCTTTCTTTTGCGGTATTGACTGGGTGTGGTGCCCATTTCTTTCAAAAAGGCGCGGTTGAAGGTGCGTGGGTTGGAAAAGCCCACCAGTGAACCGATCTCGGTCACGGAGTGCTTGTCCTCGCGCAAGTAGCGGCAAGCGTGCGAGACGCGCAACGAATTGACGTAATCGTTGAAGCCGATGCGCAATCGCTTTGCAAACATATGCGAGATATGATAGCGGCTGATGTGCAATTCGCGTTCCAGCACCCCGAGCGTGAGTTCCTCGGTATAATGGTGCGTGCAGTAGTCAAGCACCGAGCGACACGCGGCGGAGCCGCTCTCGCGCACGGCCGTGAGTTCGCAAGCGCCGAGCACGCGGGAAAAAAGCGTGAGCAAAAGGCCGTGCCGCTCCGCCTGTTCCAGTGGCGTCCTTGGATTTTTGAGGTCGCCCAGGCGCACGGCAAAGGACAGAAGTTCGTCCGTGACGGCCCCGCGCAAGCAGTTGTTGCGCGGTACCGAGTCTAAAAGCGCGGAGGAAAGTTCGGGCATCATATCGGGATCTACGACCAGTACGCGGGAGCGTTCCTTCGTATAGGGGGGATCGTAGAGGTGTACCTGATTGGGAAACGCGATAAAAACGTCACCGGGAGCGAGCACGTGGCGTGCTCCCTCGACGGTTGCGACCGCCTCTCCCTCGAGAAAAAGCACCAGCTCCACGTGTCGGTGCAGATGAGCGGCAAATTTGAGTTTATCCGATTCAAAGGATCGGAACGAGGGAATGCGTTGTTCCAGATATGCGCTCAAGTTACCACTCCTTTCTGCTGACGCACGACGCGGGAAGAGACGTCGGTCAGCGCTTCATACACGATACTGCCGCGACGCGCGGCCACGGCGGAAAAATCCGAAATAACACACACCGTATCGCCCTCTTTTACGGGGACGTCGGTGAAATCAACCATGCAGTGATCCATACAGATATGCCCCACAACGGGTGCTTTTTTCTCGGCGCCGTCCCGATACAGTGTGACGGTGTGGCCAAGCGTTCCCCGTGCAAGACCGTCCGCGTAGCCCATGGGCAACGTGCCGATCACACAGTCGCGCGCCGCGACGAATGCGCCGCCGTATCCCACGGGTGTTCCCGCTCTCACGCGGCGCAATTGAACGATGGGGGCAAAAACACGCATCGCGGGGCGCAGAGAGAGCGCGGAGGTGTTTGGTGCAAAGCCGTAGAGCGCAAGCCCCGGGCGGACCGCGTCAAAGCGCGCCGCTTCCAGAGAGAGCGCAGAGGTGGCCGCGGCGTGTGCAAAAAGATGCGGCAGTGCGGCACGCAATGCGAAAAAACGGGCGAGTGCGGCGTTTGTTGCCACGGGCTCGCAGTCGGCAACGGGTAGGTGGGTGAACAGGCCGCAAACCGCCAAATTTTTGGCTCCAAGGGCAAAGGACAGTCCCGCGCGATCGGCGGGGTCAAACCCAAGGCGGCACATACCGCCGTCGATCTTGAGATGCACCGAAACAGGCGCGGTTGCCGCCTGTGACAGTGCGGCGGCAAAGGGTGCGGAAAACACGGTTTGCGTGAGATGCTCCCGTACAAGAAGCGGTGCCTGTGTGGGCGGTGTATACCCGAGGATCAGAATGTCGGCACGCGGTGCGAGTGCGCGCACGGCAAGTGCTTCGTCGATGCTTGCTACCGCAAAGAACTCACACCCCGCCGACAAAAAAGCGGGGACGGCAAGAAAGAGCCCGTGTCCGTAGGCGTTTGCCTTGACCACGGCAATCGTTCTGCCGCACGCAGCGCGCACGGCGCGGAAATTATCAGCGAGCGCCGCGGTGTCGATCTCGGCAAAGGCGCGCGGCGTATGGAAAGGACAAGATTTCATACTTTATTCGCCTTTCTGATCGTATGATACCACAATTTTTGTCTTTTTGCAAGCAATATTTCATATTGTCTGCCAAAAGCGCATAAATTGGCACAAAAAGGGGGTGTCTGCTTGAGAAGAATGCTCTGTGTGCTCTTTGCCTCGCTCCTGCTTTTTTGCGGTTGCGGCGCGCGGGAGGGTGCGTATTTCGCACCGCTCGAGGGAGAATTTGAGGCGGAACTGGACGGCACGCTCCACGGTATGGACTTTGCGGCAAACCTTGCGGTCACGTGGGACGGGGAGAACGCACGTCGGGCGACGTTGACATTCTATGCACCCGCGACCCTGGCCGACACCGTACTCGTGCGTGAGGCGGACGGCGAACTCTTGATGTCGGCGGGCGGTGTGACGTTGGCGGCCCCCTGTGGGTACGGGCAACTGTTCTCGTTATTCCTGGAGATCGGGGACGTGACCGAGGTCGCACTGGAGGGGGACGTGACGCGTGTGTCGGGCGAGGCGTTCTCCTTTTGCTTTGCCGCAGACGGCACGCCCGTGAGCGCAAAGGGAGCGGGGCTTGATGCGCGGATCCTTTCTTTTTCTGCAAATTGAAGAAAATATTGCATTGTGCTTGAAAACGTCCGCGCGGCTGTGGTATAATGGGGGCAGAAACAAAAAGGGGGACGTTCATCATGATGACACTTTCCACGTCTACGTGGCTCACCGACGATCAGTACTGTGAAAGGGAGGGCTACACGGTCAAGACGATGCTGGAGGAACTCCGCGCCGCGGGCTTTTCCTACTATGACGCAAATCTTTGGATGCTGTCAAAGCACGACAAGCCCGTATCAAAGGATAACTACATCGAATGGGCGCACGAACTGCGCGAGCACGCCGACAAGCTCGGTATGCAGTGCCGTCAGGCACACGGTCAGACGCTCTCGGGCAAGGAATGGGACGATCCTGCTTTCCCCGACCGCGATTACGTATGGCAGATGAATTACCGTTGCATTGAGGTTGCCAAGATCTTGGGAGCCGAGTGGATGGTTATGCACCCGGGCAACCTGCCGCACGATCCGCTTTACAGCCGCGAGAAGGCGTTGGAGCGCAACCTTGTGTATCTCGCCCCCTACCTGGAGTTTGCCAAGAAGGTGGGGATCGGTATTGCCGTGGAGAATATGGTGGACTTCAGCGGTCGCCGCCGCCGCTATTGCGCAGGAGACCCTTATGAATTGATCGAGTTGGTGGACAAGATCAACGATCCTATGCTCGGTATGTGCATCGACACGGGCCACGCCAACAACAGCGGCATTTACGTGCCCGATTTTATCCGTCTTGCGGGCAAGCGTCTCAAGTGCCTGCACATTGACGACAACCTGGCCGACAAGGACACCCATCTGCCTCCCTTCTTCGGTTCGGTGGATTGGAAAGGCGTGATGCGGGCATTGCGTGAGATCGGCTACGAGGGCGATTTCTCCTTTGAACTCGGCTCTCATCGTTTCCCTGCCGAGTGCCGCGCGACCTGGTATCGCTTCGTTTACGAACTTGGTTGCGATCTTTTGAAGATGTAAGAAAAAAAGGACAGAGAACGTACCGTTCTCTGTCCTTTTTGATAACCGCGGCCGAAATCTGTGTGGGCGGGGTTATTTTCTCCCAAGGATCCTATCCATAGCATAGGACGTATTGTAAATGATCGCGTCGGTGTGATGCTTGTAACTCGGGATCATCTCGGCGGAGACCCAACCGTCGTACCCGATCTCTCCCAGAGCCTTTACGACCTCGGGATAGTCCACGTCGCCCGCGAGCAGATCCACAAAGCCGTGCAGGCCGCCCGCTTGTACTCTGTAATCCTTGAAGTGCACCTTCTTGATGCGCTTACCCAGAATGCGTACCCAGTCCTCGGGATAACCGCAATACATTGTATTGCCTACGTCAAGATAACTGCCTACGTAGTCACTGCCGATCTTGTCAATGAAGTCGCGCATTTCCATCGGGGAGAGCAAAAACTTGTTCCATATGTTTTCAAGGCCGATGTGCACCTGCAGTTCCTCGGCATACGTCTTCAACTCGTTCAAGGCCTCCAGAGCGCGCTCGTAAACGGTGTCGTAGGGTACCTTCTTTTCGGGGAAGGCAAACTCCGCGTTCACCACACCGGGGACGACCAGGATCGTGTCTGCACCTAAGATCTTTGCTGTTTCCAACTGCTTTTTGACGATATCCTTTGCCTTTGCGCGCAAGGTCGCGTCATCGTCGCTCAGTCTGTAATCCCAGCAAAGGCCATTGGAAAGACTGTAAAGAGAAAGTCCCAGTCCCTCGGCCGTTTTGCGGATCTCGTTCAGTTCCTCTTTGGTGGAGCAAAGAGAAAGTTCACCCTCTCCGTTCAGCGCGAGTTCAACGCCCTCAAAGCCCGCATTCTTGGCCAGTGTCAGATTCTCCTTGACCGTGGCAGACGGGAAAGACCAGATATTGATACCCTTTTTCATAGCAAACCTCCTGCTTTGAAATCTGTACGTTCAGTATAGCACAAGAGTAAGACGGTGTCAACAAAAAAGCTCCGC
>JAZSGQ010000096.1:0-10338 GCA_045532805.1 Eubacteriales bacterium | reverse complement strand
AAAAATCCATTCGCCGAGAGGTACTTCGCAGTATTTACGGAGTAAACGGACGGCAAGGCAAGGCAAATGCTTGCGGCAATATGCGGATATTGCAAAAGAATTTGCCGAAGCCCGGGTGTTCGTTTGCCCGTAAAGACCCGTCGTGTTCGGCTCTCTTCGGCTATAGGGTGATGCTCTTAGCGGAAAATTTGACCAATACCGCTCATGCGAGCATCGCATTTGATTAGTCTAACGCAAACGGGCTAGCTCAAACCCTTATAACAAGCAAAAAGAGAGAACAAAGCAGTTATATGCTTTGTTCTCTCTTTTTCTCTTTCTGTGAAGTTTGTGCTATGCACAAGTGAAGTGAAATTTGCCCATCACTTCGCCGTCAGGCGAAACTTCACTCACGAAGGGAACTCCACTATCGAAGATACCTTCACTTGCCTGCAAGGGCAAACTTAGTTAGCGTGATTTGTCCGTTGAGGACATCACGCCATCCCTTGGGGGAGTCTTATTACGTTACAATCCACGCTTTTTTGTAACAGTTAGGCGGAATCCATTGACCTTGTTGTAAATATCTGCTATAATAATATATCACATTATATAAAGGGGGCATACCTATGCTGAAGAGAAATGATAATGTCGAGTTGATGATCCTGGAGCAGGTAGACGACGTCAAAAAGACGTTGCTCGCACTGGAGGGCTTCCTGCGCGCCGAGACCACTCCCGCCACCGTTGACGAGACGTTGCGTGCGCTGATGGGCGCCGTTTGCGATGCCGAGCGCGATGCCGATACGTCGTTGCGCGCTATGATCGACTCCCTGCAGGGCGGCAGATACCTCCCCTCCACGAGAGAAGATCTCATTTCCATCGCCACGAGTTGTGACAAGGTCGCCAATAAGTGCGAGACCGTAGCAAAGCACGTTGTGTTCCGTCATTTCCGCTTCCCCGAAGCGTATGCCGCCGACGTGATGGAGATCATCGCCATCACGATCCAGCAGTTTGACGTGCTGGAAAAGGCCATCGGCCGCCTGTTTGCCAATATGGGCGGCATGCTCAAGGATCACTCCATTCTGGACGAGGTGCGTGCACTGGAGTCCCGCGTGGACGCGATCGAGGACCGTCTCCACGAGAACATCTTTGACCTGGATATGGAACTCTCCAAAAAACTGCTGGCCGCCGAGATCCTGGACCTGCTCTGCGACCCCTCCGACATCATTGAAGACATCGCCGACAAGATCCAGATCATGCTGATCGCAAGAAAGGCGTAAGCCGACATGTGGATCTATTTATTGCTGGCCTCCGGCCTGTTTATGGGCTGGTCGCTCGGTACGAATGACGCCGCCAATGCCTTCGGCACTGCCGTTGCCACGCGCGTGGTCAAGTATCGCACCGCCATTATCATCATTGCCGTGATGGTGCTCCTCGGCGCCGCCGTACAGGGCAAGGGTAACATTGACAAACTTTCCAAACTCGCCACGAGTAACGACGTCATCGCCTCCGTAGATGAGGTCGAGGACATCGAGAGCGAGGAGGAAATGAAAGAGGTACGCCTCAAGTCCACCCTCAAGGCCGCGATCATCTTCGCTTGCGCCGCACTCACGGTCTTTATAATGAGCTACCTCAAGTTCCCCGTTTCCGCCAATCAATCCATCACGGGTGCGATCATCGGCTGGGGATTATTCCACGCCAATTACAGTGATCCCGAGGTACTCGCGATCAATATGCCGCAGATCGGCAAGTTCGCCTCCACGTGGCTCATCAACCCCGTGGGCGCGGCCATTATTTCCTTCCTGCTCGTGTTCTTTGTCAAGAAATTCCTTGAGGGACGCATTATGAGCATGAAGAACTATGACACCTTCATCAAATGGGGTTACCTCATCGCAGGTGCCGTCGCCGCATACAGTATCGGCGTCAACTCCTCCGCCTCCGTGACCGCTCTGTACTACGACGCAACGGGCCTTGGTGCCAACCTGCTCTCGAGCGCAACGCTCACTGCCGTACTCGGCGGTGTAGCCATCGCCGTGGGCGTGCTGACCTATTCCAAGAGAGTGATGATGACCGTGGGCGGCAGCATCGCGGACATCAACCAGGTCGAGGGCTTCCTTGTCATCATCGCCATGGCACTCACCATTCTTATCATGGAAAAGGCCATGGGCATTCCCGTTTCCACCTCGCAGGCAGTGGTGGGCGCCGTCATCGGTGCGGGTCTTGTGACCAGCATCAAGACGAAGAGCCTGTCCAACGTCAACTTCAAGGTGTTCGGCAAGATCGCCATCGCCTGGGTCAGTTCCCCCACGGTTGCAGGTCTGCTTACTTACCTCGTGGCACTCGCCACCAAGAGTTACTTTGCATAAAAAAAGATCCGCGGCGCTGCCGCGGATCTTTTTTTATAAACGACTTACTTTGCGTCCTTCACGCCCTGCTTGGTGCCAAAGTACACCATGCTGCCGGAGCGCGTAGCGGATACCCAGTTCTCGTTTTCTCCCTTTTCTTCCTTCTCATCGTCAGCGATCTTCTCCATTGCCTTCTCAGCATTGTCCTTGTCGGCAAAGTAGTAGATGGTCACGTGCTCGGTCACAGTGTTGCCCTCGTCGTCCTTCGAGATCTTGGTGCCGGAAACCACGTTGTCCAGATCATAGCCTGCGACCTTGTAAAGAGCGGGAAGGGCCTTGCTGTCGTTCACGACCGTGTAGCCTGCCTCCTCCAGAGCAGCCTCGGCATCAGCGGGATCCTTGGCGGGAGCGCCGCAGGAAGCGAGCGTAGCGCACAGCATAAGGGTGACCAGTGCGA
This sequence comes from Eubacteriales bacterium, assembly GCA_045532805.1. Classification (GTDB taxonomy): domain Bacteria; phylum Bacillota; class Clostridia; order Oscillospirales; family CAG-272; genus Firm-07. The sequence goes on along the minus strand of JAZSGQ010000096.1, from coordinate 7,563 downwards.
AGCAGAGAATGCGTACAAACTTTTTCATTTTTCAGTCCTCCGAAATATAAAAATGTACGGGCAACACGCCGTTGCCTTGTTCCTATTATAGCACCTTCGCCCTTTGCATGCAAGCGTTTTTTTGAAAAATATGAATTTTCTATGACATACATCAAAAAGAATCCCCCAAAACGCGTACCGTTTTGGGGGATTTGCGCATATTTTCGTCAATACGTCAAATATCAGGCCTTCGCCCAGGTGGTACCCTGTGCGGTGTCCGTGAGCACAATGCCCTTCGCGAGGAGCTCTGCGCGAATGCGATCCGCCTCGGCATAGTTTTTTGCCTTCTTGGCGGCGGCACGTGCGTCGATGGCCTCTTCAATAGCGCGGATCTCCGGATCGTCGGAGTACACGCGCACTGCGGCGGCCGCGGCCTTCTCGGCCTGCTCCTTCGCGTACGCATCGGCGTGCGCCAGAAGATCCAGACACAGCACCGTGTCAAAGTCGGCCAGCGCCGCGCGCTTGGTGGCGGCGTTCGCCTTGGATTTGAGCACGTTGTGAATGGCGGTGATCGCGAGCGAGGTGTTCAGATCGTTGTCAAGACCTGCACGGAAGGGGGCGCGAAGTGCCTCCAGGGCCTCGGCGTCCACGCTCTCGCCCTTGCCGTCGCCCATGGCGGCGATCTTGGCGATCAATTTGTTATAGGCAACCACCGCGTTGTCCAGATTCTCAAAGGAGAACACAAGCGAACGACGGTAGTGGGATTGCAGACAGAAGAAGCGGTAGATCACGGGATCGTAGCCCTTCTTTTCCAGGAGCGACACCGTGAGGAACTCACCTTTGGACTTGGACATTTTGCCCGAGTCGGTGTTCAGGTGCAACACGTGCATCCAGTAGTTGCACCACTTGTGTCCCACGTAGGCCTCGCTTTGCGCGATCTCGTTGGTGTGGTGCGGGAAGGCGTTGTCGATACCGCCGCAGTGGATATCCAGACGCTCGCCCAGGTGCTTCATGCTGATGCAGGAGCACTCAATGTGCCAACCGGGGTATCCGACGCCCCAGGGGCTATCCCATTTCAGTTCCTGATCCTCAAACTTGGACTTGGTAAACCAGAGCACAAAGTCGGCCTTGTTGCGCTTGTTGCCGTCCTCCTCCACGCCCTCTCGCACGCCAACGGCGAGGTCCTCGGAGGTGAAATCGTTGAAGATATAATACTGCGAGAGTTTGGAGGTGTCAAAGTAGACGTTGCCGCCCGCCTCGTAGGCATAGCCCTTCTCAAGGAGCGACAGGATCACCTTGATGAACTCGTCGATGCACGCCGTGGCGGGCTCCACCACGTCGGGGCGGCGGATATTCAGTTTGCGGCAGTCCTCAAAGAAGCAGTCGGAGTAGTACTTGGCGATCTCCATCACGGTCTTCTTCTCGCGCTTGGCGCCCTTCAGCATCTTATCCTCGCCCGTGTCGCCGTCCGAGGAAAGGTGTCCCACGTCGGTGATGTTCATCACGCGCTTCACGTCATAACCGCTGTAGCGCAGATAACGGTCGAGAATATCCTCCATGATATAGGTGCGCAGATTGCCGATGTGCGCGTAGTGATACACGGTGGGGCCGCAGGTGTACATACTCACCTTGCCTGCTTCGTTTGGTACAAACTCCTCACGCTTATGCGTTGCAGAATTATATAAAATCATCTCTTATTCCTCATCTTTCTTGATCATTTCCTTGAGTGTAGCGATCTCGGCACGCAGGGCATTGAGTTCCTGTTGCACGGGGTCGGGAATGTTGACCTGGTCAAGGTCATTCGTCACGCGCTTGCCGCCCTGACGGACGACCTTGGCGGGAATACCCACCGCGGTGGCACCCTCAGGCAATTCGTTCAGGACCACAGCGCCCGCCGCCACCTTGACGTTGTCGCCGATCTTCACAGGGCCCAGTATCTTCGCGCCCGCGCCCACCATCACGTTGTTGCCGAGCGTCGGGTGGCGCTTGCCGATGTCCTTGCCCGTGCCGCCCAGCGTCACGCCCTGATAGATGGTGCAATCGTCGCCGATCTCGGCGGTCTCACCGATCACCACACCCGAGCCGTGGTCGATCACAAGACCGCGACCGATGGTGGCACCGGGGTGGATCTCGATGCCCGTGATGAACTTCGCACCCTGGCTCACCGCACGCGCGGCGTGCGGGTGTCCGTCCTTGTATAACTTGTGCGACAGTCTGTGCGCGAGGCGCGCGTGCATGCCCGAGTAGAGCAGCAGCACCTCCGCGTCGCTCGTGGCCGCAGGGTCACGCTGACGGAAGGCCGCCACGTCGTAGCGGATCTCGCGCAGCAGTTTATCTCCCTTTTGCACGGCCTTTTTCGCACCGTGCGCGGCAATGGCCGCGAGCGTAGCCGCACCGTCCAGTAACAGATTGTTCTTTTTCATTTGTATCTTGCCCCCACAGAATAAAAAAACACCTCCGTGCCAATGGCACAGAGGCGGCTTGACCGCGGTTCCACTCTGCTTCAGGGGGCTTCCCCCTCTCTTCCTGTCTATAGTCGAAGAGAATCGAATACGATCGCCTCTCGGCAATGCATTTTCGCGTCTTTTAGCGTGTCGCGCCTTATAAAGTCCGTACTTTATCGCGCCGCATCACACTAAAATCCATCAAAAATTCATTTGCCGAGAGGTGCTGACAGTATTTGCGGAGCAAACCTTTGTCTCGGCGAGAAAAAGGCTTGAAGCAATATGCGGATATTACAAAAGCATTTTTTGAAGTCGAGGCGAAGGTTTGCCCGCAAAGACCGATCATATTCAATTCTCTTCGGCTATAACAGATTACCCTTAACGCGAGCACACGTCAACGGATACTTGAGTTCCCCGTTGCATCTCACGGGCGCATATCCCCCACTTTTCACCGTACACCGCTCCCAGCCAAGGCGGCGCTCTCTGCCCGATGCCATGGGGATTTCTCCCGTTCACTGACTTTGTATTAACATTATATACAAAAACCCCGCGTTTGTAAAGGGGTTTTCAAAATTTTCTTACGGCCTGTCGTAATCGGGCAGGACACTAAGGTTCATTTTCGTGCGCTCGCAGGTGGCGCCGCGCAGTTCCACGGCGTAGTCAAGGAACAGCGTGCCGTCTTTTTCCACACCGTTCTCCACCTTATCGGTAGAAACGCACACCTCAAAGGGCATAATGGGCGTCTTGTAAACGCAGTGATGCCGACGGCCCTGTTCAAACACCAGCGCGGTGTTCACCGCGCCCGTGCGCATCATCGTCACCACCAAGGGCTCGGATTTCTGATAGGATACCGTGGTGCTCGTGCCCTCCATGCCCGAGGCCTCGGTCTCGGTCCAGGACAAACTCACCCGCACGCCGTCATCGCGGTAGCGCGCCACCGTCGTCATTTCCATACGTTCGGGGGTGGCAGTCGCCGCGGCGCGCACACCGCCGCCGTATAAACTTCCTTCCATTTCGGTGCGTTCGGTCACAATGCGCACCCGTACCTTTTTCAGCATAGCCGTCCCCTCGCTTTCCGGCCGTACGGCCACGCCATCATTATACCACATTCGCGCGCAAAATGCAACGCTCTCCTTGACAAATACGCTATCTTGTGATATGATTAACTGTGAACTTTTAATATTACATATTAAAGTATCTAAAAAAATGAAAGAGCGAGGTGCGCGAAATGAATTTACAAAAAATTCTGCGTGATCTGGAAAATTGCCCTTGTGGCAGAAAGCACACCTTCGCGACGAAGGCGGTAGAGATTGAGAGTGGCCTTCTTATGCGAGCAGGGGAAGCGTTGGCAAACGCGGGCTTCCCGAAAAACATTCTGTTGGTCTCCGACAAACCGGCCATGAAGGCCGCCGACGGCATTCTGGACTCCCTGCATGCCGCGGGCTTTACCGTCAAGCAGTTCATTTTTGAGGAAATGATCTACGCACGCATCGAGCAGGTGCGTGAGGTGCAGGCACTGCTCCTTGACGTGGACGGCGTGCTCGCCGTCGGCACGGGCTCCGTCAACGACATCTGCCGTTTTGCCGCACACGAGAGCGGCAAGGAGTTCGCCATCTTTGCCACCGCCCCCTCGATGGACGGCTTCGCATCGGACGGTGCGCCCATCATCGAAAACAATTTCAAAAATTCCCGCGTGGCAGAGCAACCCTCGGTGATCCTCGCGGACACCAAGATCCTGGCGCGTGCTCCCCGTGCACTCAAGGGTGCGGGCTTTGGCGATATGGTCGCCAAGTACATCGGCATTCTGGACTGGCAGATCGCCAACCTTGTGATCGATGAGTACTACTGCCCCGCTATCGCGGGTATCACCATGCAAGGTGTGGAGCGCGTGATGTCGATGTACGACCGCCTCCAGAACGAGGACGAAGAGGCCGCCGCAGGCGTGATGGAGGGCCTTGTGCTCTCGGGCCTTGGTATGAAACTCGCCGCCTCCTCCCGCCCCGCATCGGGCGCGGAGCACGTGGTCTCCCACTACTGGGAATGCAACAAGATCGCAAACGGCATCTGGCCCGGCTATCACGGTGCCAAGGTGGGTGTGGCATCACTGCTCATCACCCGCATCTATCGCAACATTGCCAAGCGCGTCGAGACGGTGAACCCCATTCCCGATCCCACCAACTGGGACGAGGTGCGCGCCGCCTACGATCCCTCCCAGCACGAGGAATTGATGAAACTCAATTCCCCCACCATCACCGACCGCGTGGATCCCGCGCGCCTGGCCGAATGCTGGCAGGAGATCAGAAAACGCATTCTGACCCTGCTCCCCGACGCAGACGAACTGGAGCGTATGTTGCGCGTGGCGGGTGCGGAAACCACGCCCGAGGAAGTGCACGTATCGCAAAAGCTCCTTGAGGACGGCTTGCGCTACCATTCCTATATGCGCTACCGCATACTGCTGACCAGACTGTTGCCCATGCTGCAACTGGATATTATGGATTTCATTGAGTAATTTGGAGTATTTAGAACACGCATGAAGTATCTGTTTTTCGACATCGAATGTGCCAACTGTTACGGAAACTGTGCCAAGATCTTTTCGCTCGGATATCTGATCACGGACGAGAATTTCAATATTCTGCACCCCATGGAGGACGTGCTGATCAATCCCCGCGACCGTTTTGACTGGTACGTTGCCAAGAAGATGATGGCCTATCCCCGTGAGATCTTCAAGGATATGCCCCCCTTCCCCGACTTCTATGACCGTTTCCGTGCCATGTTCGAGGACGAGGACACGATGGCCGTGGGCTACGCAGTGACCAACGACGTGCACTTTTTGCACGACGATTGCCGCCGCTACGGCCTTGCCCCCTTCACCTACAAATTCTACGACGTACAGCAACTCTACGCGCGCCAACCCGTCAACAACACCGCCAAGAACCTGGAGGACTCGCTCCTTTCCTGGTGCGGTATCGAGCCCGAGAATCTGCACCGCTCCGACGAGGACGCCTACCACACGATGCTGATTATGAAGGCGATCGCCGAATACCACGGCACCAACCTCCCGGGCCTTATGGAACTCTTCCCCGACTGTGGAGGTGAAACCAAGGACGGCGTGATCGACTACGCGTGGCGCAAGCCCGAAGGAGAGGCGAAAAAGAAAAAGCGCCGCCGCGGCAAGAAGAAAAAGGCCGAGGGCGAGACCGCCGAGGTCGAGCAAGAGACCGCACCGAGCGCCAACACGATGGAGCGCGGCTCGCACAACGCGGAACTCTTTGTCAAGTATCTGGACAGCGTCGCACCCAAGCGCACGCGCAAGCCGCCTCTGCTCTCGGGTCACACCGTGACGGTGAGTTTAAACTACCAGCGCACGCACTTCAACGAGATGCTGTACCTGGTGCAGATGATCGTCAATGCGGGCGGTCGCTACACGCTCACCACGCGCGAGGCGGACACGCTCTACACCTATGGTGACGAGGCCGAGGATTCGCGCTATACCATCGCACAGTCGATGCTTGCCGAAGGCGAGGAGATCGACATCTTCCCCTTGAAAATGCTCTTTGATACGCTGGAGACCAGCGAGGTGCGCCTTACGCGCAAGCCCCCGATGGATCTTACGCATTTGGAGGATCACGCAGAAGAGCCCTGCGACAAAGACAAAGCAGAGGGAAAGGAAGTTCTGCCCCTGTAGACAAGAGGGAGGTATGTATATGAAAAAGAAACTTCACATGACGCTCTTGTGCCTGTTGCTCGCACTTTGCCTTGTGCTGATGCCCGTTTTCACGGCGTGCAATGACGGTCCCGACCCCGAGGAGGGGCAGGACACGTGCGAGCACCGCGACGCCGACGATAATAACCTTTGCGACAAGTGCGGCGCAAGTTTCTCGGATGCCGCCGACGTCCCGACGCCGTCTGCGTGCGAGCACCGTGATGCCGACGACAACAATCTTTGCGACAAATGCGGCGCAAGTTTCTCGGACGATCCCGAGCCCGAATGTGAGCACCGCGACGCCGACGATAATAACCTTTGCGACAAGTGCGGCGTAAGTTTCTCGGATGCCACCGACGTCCCGACGCCTCCCGTGTGCGAGCACCGTGACGCCGACGACAATAACCTTTGCGACAAGTGCGGCGTAAGTTTCTCGGACGATCCCGAGCCCGACGATCCCGAGCCCGACACGCCCACACCCGACACGCCCCCCGAGGTCAACGATTCCACGGTAACGGGCGATCCGATCTTTGCGGACGGCGCGATCTATTATCCCCTCTCGGACGGCACACTGGGCTTTAAGGCCTCTGCCGCCTTGAAAACGCAGAACGAGATCACCGTACCCGCCACCTATGAGGATAAGGCTGTGACGATGCTGATGCCCGAGGCGTTTGTCAATGCGTCGGCGCTTGTGCGCGTGTACCTGCCCGACAGCATCACGCTCATCGGCTCCTACGCCTTCTCGGGTTGCTCCTCGCTTACCGAGATCGATATTCCTGCGGCCACCGTGACCGTCGGCTCCTATGCCTTCCAGTATTGCACGTCGCTTTCGGCCGTGCGCTTTGCGACTGACTCGCAACTCGTGCGCCTTGGCGCTTACGCCTTCAACCGTTGCACGGCACTCGGTGCACTCACCCTGCCCGCTTTGCTTGGCGAGATCGCAGAGGGCGCCCTGTACGGCTGTACAGGTCTTACCTCGCTCACTCTGCCCGACAGTGTGACGGTGCTGGACGATTTTGCACTGGCCTACTGCACCGAACTCACCGCGCTCACGCTGTCCGAAACGCTTTTGCACATCGGTGACTTTGCCCTGTGGCACTGTGAGAAACTGCAAACGCTCACGATCCCCGAGAGTGTGGAAACCATCGGACGCGGCGCGTTCTACGTGGCCATTACCCTGCAAACGGGTGGTATTTCCTTTGTCGGAACCGCCACTTGGTACGTCTCTGCCACCCCCGATCCCATCAACACGGGCGTGGCGCTGGACCCCCTTGCGGATCCTTTGCAGAACGCCGTATATTTCCTGGACACCTACAACGATCATTACTTCGCGCGTCTTGTCCCCGAGGAATCTCCCGAGGAGACTCCGAGCGAGACACCCGAGACGTAAGGAAAGCCCCCGCCGCGGCGGGGGCCTTCCTTTTCTTCACAAGTCGG
>JAZSGQ010000057.1:0-9397 GCA_045532805.1 Eubacteriales bacterium | reverse complement strand
CTTCTCGCCAAACTCTTCGGGCGTCTTGGCGCCGGCAAACCAACCGTTGACATAAATGCGAACGCGGTCGCGCATTTTTCCGCCCAGAAGCTGATAAACCGGAACGCCCAGCGACTTGCCGAGAATATCCCAAAGCGCCATTTCAACGCCGGAGATGGCGGACATCAGCACCGCGCCGCCTCGCCAATAAGCATCACGGTAGAGATTATTGACGTGCAGCTCGATCTGCCGGGGATCTTTTCCCAAAAGTGTATCGCGCACGGCATCAATGGCACCCAAAAGCGCGTGCTCCTTATATTCTAGGGTCGCCTCACCCACGCCGCTGATGCCCTCGTCGGTATACACCTTGACAAAAACCCAGTTGGTACGAAAGCAATCTACCACAAAGGTTTTGATATCCGTAACTTTCATTTGCATCTCCTTTTACAGTGTAAATTCTTCATAGAGCCGTGGTATGACGCAGTGCGCGACCTTCAAGCCGGCGGGGTCGATATCGTCAAACATACCGAAATGGATCGGAACCGTGAGCGCGGCGCGGATCTTGTCCGCAAAGCGTGCCGCGTCGGTGAGATTCATATTGTTGCCCACGCCGTTGATCGGCAGGAAGACCGCGTCGATCCGCGCGGGAAGTTCGTCAAAGATCTTATGATGATACAGCGTGTCGCCCGTGACGTAATAGCACTTGCCCTCTCCAAGATCCTCCATAAGGACGCCGATCGCAAAAGGATCGCTGTGCGCCGCCGAAACAGCGGTAAAGCGAAGATCACCCTGTGTCCATTCTGTTCCGCGGTCGAACTGCACGTAGTTGTGTTTGCCACCGCAGCCCTTTGCTTTGGCGAAGACCGACGTCGGGCAGAGCACCGTCATTTGCTTCTCCGTTCTTGAAAGGAACCTCGGCGCCGTTTCGGGATCGAAATGATCGAGGTGATCGTGCGTGAAGATCATCACGTCGGGCGACACGCCAAAAAAGCGCTCGTCGATCGGGACACGTCGGTTGTTTTGCGGCTGCACTTTCTTGACGCTGTTGGACAGATACGGGTCGATCATGACCGTTGCCGTCTCGCTTTGGAAGAGAAGCCCTGCCTGGCCGAGCCACGTGATTTTCATAAGTCTGACACCCCCCTGGTTGACAAGATCTTGTTTTTATTGTATACTGTATCTTGTTCAAAAAACTATATGGTATTTGCTTTTTTTATTCGAAATATTATCATTTTGGAGTATGATGAGGGATTTTTCTTTACCGAAGATCGTATCGATCGGAATTTACAATGCCCAGGTGGCCTTGAAAAATGGGACGGTCACACAGAATAGGAAGACCACGATGTTCGAGATCGAACTACCCCTTGAGAGGGGAGGGATCTCCTACATAGACGACTGCGAGCGCGCCATATCCGACCGCACCGTGATCTGTGCAAAGCCCGGGCAGATCAGGCACACCCGTTTGCCCTTCAAGTGCTATTATATTCACATGATACTCGTCGAGGGGCCGCTTTACACGGCGCTTTCCTCTTTGCCGAATTTTATCGAGTTTGCGGATACGGAGCAGATCAGAATCATCTTTGAGGCACTGTGTGAGCACTATAACACGGGAACCGCAGACGACGATATACTGTTGCAGGGGCTGATCCTCCAGTTGATCTATCGATTGAAACAAGGTGCGCCGTCGGTGATCGTGGGGCATCGCCCCAAGGCGAATCATCACAAGGTGATCGAGGAAACGCTTGCCTACATCAACAAAAATTCGAGCGCAGATCTCACACTGAAGACGCTTTCGGGCAGGGCAAATTTCAGCACGGTCTATTTTCATAAGCTGTTCAAGGTATCGACGGGAAAAACGTTGCATGAGTACGTAGAGGAGCAGAGGATCAAGCAGTCGATCCATTTATTGATGTCTACCGACATGACGCTGACGCAGATCGCCTACGAATGCGGCTTCTCATCCCAGTCCCATTTTAGTTACACCTTCAAAAAGAGAATGAAGATGCCGCCGCGCGAATACGCCAGGAGTTTGCACCGTAAATACGAAGAATGAGCCCGTTGGACGAACGCAAACGGTATCAATAAAAAAGGGACGCGCTGATCAGCGCGTCCCTTTTTTATTGATGCTTACCACAGTGCGTCCTCGGAAAGTTCCACGATATCGCCGTCGGTAAAGCCCGCCGCACGCAGGTAGTCCTCGCACACAAGGTGCACAGGGCCATAGGCCTTGTGCGAATCCGAGCCGTAGGTGACGGGAATGCCCTTTTCAAACAGTTCGCGCAAGAACTCGGCATACTGACGTCTGAACTTCTCGGTGGCGTTCGGGGTGTTGAAGAAGTGCGAGTTGCACTCTACGTATTTGCCGTTTTCCTTCAGTGCTGCTGCGATCTCCTCGTTCATCGAGCGGGGGATCACGGTGAAGTCCTCGTACCAAATGCCCTTGCCGTTATACCAGGGGTGGCCGAGGATCGTCACGCGCTCGTCGCACGCGAGCCACAACTGCTGGCGGTACCACTCCTTGATGCACTCGGTGAGATCGGGCACAAGACGGCGGCCGTTCGGCACGTCCACGCGCCAGTGCGAGGCACCGATGGCATAGCGGATCCCGCGCGCCATCAACTCCTCCTTGGTCTGTGCCAATTCGATGTCAAAGGGGGTGGCGCTGACGGGGGCTACGTAGCCCTCCCGCGTGCCGTGCTTTTGAATGTAGTCAAATTCGGGCTTTTCAATGGGGGTGAGTTCTACGCCAAGCACGATGCCCTCGTGATCTTTGGCGAATGTCTTGACGCTTTCCACCGAGCGGTTCAGGTCGCCGAGGAAGGCCGCATCGTTGAAGTTGGCGTGGTCGGTGATGCCGAACTGAACAAAGCCGTGGTTTTTTGCACCCTCGGCGATGACGGAAAGGGGCAGGGACGCATCGTAAGATGCCTCGCTGTGAATGTGCCAGTCGGAACGTATGAGCATGGGAGTACCTCCGTTTTTTTGATAAAATCAGGATATCACAAAACGGTGAGCGTGTCAAGGGATAAAATCAAACGCCGAAGCGTTTTCTAATCTCGCGCGGCGCGGCGCCGAAATGCGCTTTGAAGCACTTGCGGAAATAGGAGGCGGAACTGAAATGCAGTTGCTCACTGATCCGTTCAATGGGGACGTCGGTAAAGACGAGCATCTCACGGGCGCGCTCCATGATCACACCCTGCCTTACCTCGCCCAAACTTTTGTCCGAGTGCCGTTTGAAGGCGGCGTACAGGGTGGATTCGCTCACGGCACACGCCCTTGCGATCTCGCTCACGGTGCGGTCAGGGTCGGCGGTGAGCAGGTCTTTTGCCTTATTTACGAGCTCCGTTTGCCTACTTTTTGTCTGATACGCCATACGCGGCAACAGCATACCGATCAGTGTGTAGAGCCGCCCCACGCCCACCGCGTCCGTCGGTGCGTTCACGATCTCGACCATCAACGCCACCGCCGCGTCGTCTTTTTTGATCGTCTGGGGTGGGTAGTAGCGGTGCTCGAAATTCGGCAGAAGCAGGAAGCCGAGGGAGATAAATTCAATGTCTGGCTCGCCGCTCCAGTAGGAGTGATACTGACAGCCGTGGGGGAGGAAAAAGAGGTCGCCCTCGTTCACGGTCAGGGTGACGTCACCCGCGCAGATCCTGCCCTTGCCCTTTATCATATAAGCCAGAAAATTTTGCTTGATGCCAAGGGAATTGTCGGTGTGGCGGTACCGTTTCATACGAAAAAGGTTGAAGAGAAAGCCGTCGCAGAAAGTTGTGCTGTTCCCCATATTACCCCTCCTATATCTTGGAGTATTTTACCTTGTTTTTTATAGAATACCATATTTTATTTTCTCTGTCAATGTGGTATAACCAAATTACAATAAGATAAATCCAAGGAGGAAACGGCTATGACAACGAAACAGATCATTTTTCCCGAGATCAACAAGGCGGCACTGGTGGAGCGCGAACTCCCCGAATTCGGCCCCAGCAGCGTGATGGTGAAGACTGCCGTCAGCACGATCAGCAACGGCACCGAGAAGGCCAATATCACGGGCGACCCCAACATTAGTGTGGCGAAGGCGCCTTCTGTCAAATTCCCTCGCTCGGCGGGATATAGCAGTGCGGGCACCGTAATCGCCGTGGGTGACGAGGTCACGAGCGTGCAGGTCGGCGACCGTGTGGTAGTTTACTGGGGTAAGCACCGTGAGATCAACGTGGTGCCCGAGGCGAACGTGGTTAAGATCGAGGACGATGCCGTGAGCATGGAGGCGGCCGCCACCAGTTTTATTGCGACCTTCCCCATGGCGGCGGTCCGCAAAACGCGCGTGGAACTGGGCGAGAGCGCGATGGTTATGGGTCTTGGCATTCTCGGTATGCTCGCGGTGGGACTACTTCACGCGGCGGGTGCTGTGCCCGTGATCGCGGTGGATCCCAATCCCGTGCGCCGCGAGATCGCACTGAAGAACGGCGCGGACTACGCCTTTGATCCGTTGGAGGAGGGCTTTGCCGAGCGTGTCAAGGCCGTTACGGGCGGCGGTGTCAATGCCGTGATCGAGGTCACGGGCGTGGGCGCCGGCTTCAACGGCGCACTGGACTGCATGGCCAAGTTCGGCCGTATCGCATTGCTTGGTTGCACGCGCAATTCCGACTTCACGGTGGATTATTACAGAAAGATCCACGCGCCCGGCATCACGGTGATCGGTGCGCACACCGTTGCGCGCCCCGAGCAGGAGTCGCACCCCGGTTGGTTCACTCACAGGGACGACATCAAGGCCGTGTTGAAGTTGTGCGCGGGCGGCAGGATCCACCCCGAGGCACTGGTCGAGGAAACGCACCGTCCCGAGGAGTGTGCGGAAGTATTCGAGCGCCTCGTATTTGACAAGAATTTCCCCGTCGTGGTGCAGTTTGATTGGAGAAAAGACGATGAGAAAAATTAAGATCGCACAGATCGGTACCAGCCGATACGGACACGGCAGACTCATTTTCGAGGCGCTGGCCGCCAATCCCGACGTGTTTGAGATCGTGGGATACGCCCTGCCCGAGAACGAGCGCGAGAAGTTTCCCAAAAGCATGGAGATCTTCGAGGGCTACCGCGAGATGACGGTAGAAGAGATCCTCGGCGATCCCGAGATCGAGGCGGTTGCCATTGAGACCGAGGAGATCTACCTCACCAAATACGCACAGATGGCAGTCGAGGCGGGCAAGCACGTCCACATGGAAAAGCCCGGCGCGCCCTCACTTGCCGATTACGAGCGCTTGATCGCCACCGCAAAGGCGGGCGGCAAGGTGTTCCACACGGGCTATATGTATCGCTACAACCCCGTGATCATGGATTTTATGGAGCGCATCAAGCAAGGCGAGATCGGCGAGATCGTCAGCGTGGAGGCGCAGATGAACTGCTGGCACAAGGAGGAATGCATGCGCTGGCTCTCGGTGTTTGAGGGCGGCATGATGTTCTATCTCGGTTGTCACATGGTCGATCTGGTGTTGCTGTTGCAGGGTTTGCCACAGCGCATCGTATCCTGCAATAAGTGCAGTGGGCGCTTTGACGGTGTGGATTCTAAGGATAATTCCTTTGCGATGCTGGAGTACGAGCGCGGCGCTTCCTTTGTGAAGATCAGCGCCTCGGAGCACGGCGGCTATTTGCGGCGCCAGTTGGTGATCACGGGAACCAAGGGGCGCTTTGAGATCTGTCCGCTGGAGGTACAACTCGGCGGCGGATTGCAATACACCGAGTACAGTGAAACCTCGGTCACGAGCTGGCACGAGCCCGTGGAGCGTAAGCGCTCCGAGCCGCACAACCGCTACGCGCCCATGATGATCGCGTTTGCCGAGATGGTGCAGGGCGAGAGGGAAAACCCCTATACCTACGATTACGAGCTCACGCTGTTCCGCGTATTGCTGGAATGCTGTAAGTGAGACGCAAGATAAGAAAAAGCCACCCAACGGGTGGCTTTTTTCGTTGTGTGAGACTGATGATGTGCTCACCGTTTCACTCGGGAGATAACGCCGCAAGCGATCTTGTTGCCCGCATTTCCCGAGGGCTGTGTGGTGAAATCGTCGGGGCGGTCGTGAATGATGACGGTTTTGCCGATGAGTTCACGGGCGGTCGATCTGTTCGTGACAAAGGCAAGGAACGCCCGACCGCCCGCGCCGAAAAGCGGCGGCATATCCCCTGCGTGGTAAGGGTGAGGACAGTTGCCCGGATTGTAATGGGTGCCCGCATTGGCAAACGGATCCTCCGCGTTTCCGCTACAGTCCGCGCCGCCGTGGATATGGAAGGCAAAAATACCGTTCCCGCACATCCCTGCGGCATCGGGAAGCCCCTGAATATCCGCCACGATCAGGACGCCGTCCGCCGCCTGATAAAATTTGACCGTACCGTGGATCTTACTGTTGTTTGGTCCCCCGTTCATGACCGCCACCGCGTCGGGCAATCTTTGAAGCAGGGGAGAAAAATGTGTTGTATGATTCTCGAAATGCATAGCGACCTCTCCTGTGCAGTAGTATGACGTCGTTACATCGTATGCGGCAAGGATCTCAAATGCGCCACGGAGATCGGAACAAGGATTTCTGCGCGTCAGGAGCAAGGACACCCGCGCCCTGCGCCTGATTGTAGGGGGTGACGTCCTCGACGACCCGAAAGTGATTCATTCCGTCGCTTTGCGACGGGGGAAGATCCAAAGGGAGGATTTGTGCACAGCCGCATTCTGCTTACTGTTTTGGATCTTCCAGTTCGAATCCTGGGTGATAAGCCAAGCAAAAAAGAGGGGTCAAAGCCCCCTCTTTTGCTTGGCCTACCCGAAAGGATTCGAACCTTCGACCTTCAGAGTCGGAGTCTGACGCGCTATCCAGCTGTGCCACGGGTAGATATCTCCCATATTATACCACACCCACTATGCGTTTTCAAGTTCTTTCGTTAAATTTTATTCGACACGGGCGCACGCATAAATCGTGCTACGGCGTGTCATACTGTAAGAGAGCGCCTTGTTATTTGAAGTTTTTTCCAAAAAGCCCTTGACAAGATTCTTTCCTTCTGTTATAATATCATCTGTTCAAATATTGCGGCATCGCCAAGCGGTAAGGCAACGGACTCTGACTCCGTCATTCCCTAGGTTCGAATCCTAGTGCCGCAGCCAATAAGAAAAGCCACCCGATCGGGTGGCTTTTCTTATTGGCTGCGGCACCGGTGCTTCGCGCCTTGCTCCGCAAGGCAAAGCCGTAGCGGAATTAGGTTCGATCACCCTGCCCGAAGACCGGGGTGCGCCTTGCCTTGCAAGGCATACACTAGGCGCAGGGCGCGGACAGGGAAGTGTCTTACGCAAGGACCTTGACCACGATCTTTTTGACCTCGGTGGGCACGTTGTTTACCGCGATGCCGGGGGCGTGGGCTTCATGGGGGAAGAAGAGGGCAAATTCGCCTGCGTGCACGGTGGCGGGGCAGTGATCCTCGCCCGCTTTGAACAGTTGGACATCGGGTTTGTAGTCACCCAAAGGCACGAGCGTTTCAAGAGGGGCCTCGTCCATGACCTCGGCGCCCTTTACGATGTACTGAATGTCGATGTAATCCTTGTGGATTTCAAATTTCTTTTGGTCGCGGGTCTTGCTTTGGTAGGTGTAGACTGTGGCGAAGATGCAGTCTCCGTCGATCTCGTGGCGGCCGTTTTCGGGGTTGCTCTCGGCCAGTTGCTTCAGGGCATTCAGCGCCGCCTCAAAGCGCGGGTGCAGAGTTTGCAGGCGTTCGGCGGTTTTGGAGTTCAGTTGTGTGACGATCATGGTTATGCTCCTTTCGCGTGTCAGATCTGTTTGTGCACGCTTTTGTATTCGTCGTAATAGCGGTAGTAGGGGCAGGACTGATTTTTCCCCTGCAAAAAGCGGTACATTTCGTCCTCGTCCAGACTCATTGTGCAGACGTAGGCATCCACGTCCTCGTCCCAGTCGTAAAATTCACAGGACTCGCAGTTGGAGATCGGCTTTTTTGCGTTGGCTGGCATTGCGATGCACCTCCCGATGCTTGGTGAGACCAGTATACCACATTTTGTCACAAATTTCAATAACCAAGTAAAGCGGGGAAATAACCGCAGAGAAAATGCAACAGTGCGCACCCCCACACGCAACGGTATTTGGCGAAAACCCACCCCGTCAGGAGACATAGTGCGGCGGCCAGGAGCATCATAAAGGGGCCGTACACCACGTGAAAGAGGCAAAACAGCATAGCCGACATCAGGTTGACCAGGTGCGGGTGGCGGCGGTCGAAGCACAGTTCCAGACTGTAATACATCACGCTTTTGGCGAGCACTTCCTGTAGTGGTGCGACCAAAAAGTAGGTGGCGCGGGAAATATCCCCGTCAACGGATAGAGAAAACGGGGGAATTTGCCCTTTGGCAAGTGCCATGGCGGCAAGGATGAAAAGCACACCTACGCCCACGCCGCCACCCAGTAAAAGGGAGCGGAAGAGCAGGGGACGGGGCACGATAATGCCCATTTCCTCGAATTTCATCGGCGTGGTGAGGGCGAGCAGGATAAAGAGCCCCGTTGCCAACACCTCAATGAGGCGTCCGTAAAAACAAGTGGGCAGTTGTACGCGCACCGCGAGAAATTGCCAGAGCAGGAAATACAGTGCCAGCGTGGCGGTCAGAAAGAAAAAGGTGCGTGCCGCGGCGGTTTTGTCATGCATACGTACATCTCCCCCTTTTTGCAGATAGTTCCAGTATTTCCCGCGCCCCTGTTTTTATCCCCCAAAAGACTTTTTTCAAAAAAAATAAAAAATCCTCTTGACAAATGGAAACGCTTGTGCTATGATATGTAGGTACGCCGAAAGGCGACACGCGGCTTTAGCTCAGTTGGATAGAGTGCCTGGCTACGAACCAGTAGGTCGAGGGTTCGAGTCCCCCAAGCCGCGCCATACAAAAAGCCCCTGCCAATCGGCGGGGGCTTTTTGTATTCGGTTGGGGGAGCCGCACGGGAATCGAATACCATCGCCTCTCGGCAACGCATTTTCGCGTCTTTTCCCGTGTCGCGCTTTGTAAAGTCCACACTTTACCGCAACGCGCCACGAGAAAATCCATCTAAAATTCGTTTGCCGAGAGGTGCTGACAGTATGCGCGGAGCAAACCTTTGTCACGGCGAGGAAAATGGTTGCAGTAATATACGGATATTACAAAAGCATTTTCTGAAGTCGGGGCCAAGGTTTGCCCACGCAGACCGATGGTCTTCGGTTCCCGTGCGGCTTCGAGAACCCTTTGGGAGGTTGCGAAGCAACCGTTTATTTCGGCAAGGTCCTCCTTGCCGAAATGGACGAGCCCCCCAAGCCGCGCCATACAAAAAGCCCCTGCCAATCGGCGGGGGCTTTTTGTATTCGGTTGGGGGAGCCGCACGGGAATCGAATACCATCGCCTCTCGGCAACGCATTTTCGCGTCTT
>JAZSGQ010000045.1:0-49663 GCA_045532805.1 Eubacteriales bacterium | reverse complement strand
CCGTTTGCGTCCACCCCAAGAGCTACTTTGAGGTTCGCGCAGAGAATTATTGATCATGCAAAAAAGCCCCCGTTCGGGGGCTTTTTTTATTTTGCTCGGATCTCGGAGTTCGCGAGCTCGCACGGGTAAAGCGGTTTTGCTCGGATCAGTTTATTTTGGTTTGTTGCCTTGATAAAATTTGAGATCACTTACCACCCCACCCAGTTTGCCCTGCAAGGTAATCTTGTAATTGGGATAGAAGGTCTGCCACGACGTGTTAGAACTGATGCAAGCACCGACCCGTGTGCACATATCGGCCAGTTCAGAGGAAAGAATACGTCCCATTTCCAGGGTGATGCCCGAACAGACATATTCATACATATCGGCTTCACCGTCAGGCACTGCGAGTTTTTTGATCTCGGGGGTGATCAAACGATAACTCTCGGACGCCCAACATTCCAACACGGCAGACATCATACAAAGAGTCTCCTCAACGCCACCTTTCCGAACGCCCAGATCTGCAAAAAGCCCATAAAGCGTAACGGCATTACCAAGCGCGGTATAGTAATGTTGCTGCTGTGTACTATATTTCGGCATGGGAAGAATGCTGTAGCTCCAATCCACCTTACCGTACAGGTTTTGTATGGCGTACTGTGCGTGCTGCTGAATGACCAACGCGCGGCCTGCCTTGAACGCAGTGATTTCGTTGAAATCAGGATCATAATCATACTCGGTTGCAAACTTCACCGTGTTCCAGGCATCGCTTGCAAACATCGCACCCAGCTTTTGCACCAGTCCCTGTGTGTCGGAGGATCCGAAGTCAGAAGAGATCTTAAAGCAATTGGTGTCATCCGCCTTCAGATATTGCTTGCCCGCGCCCGTATAAAATGCATCCAATACGTAGGAACGACTCACAAGACCGAAGCGATCATTGGCAGACTTGCCGGAAACGCTGTCAAGATTCTGATGCACACCGGTGGTCAGCGTGATGAGTTCATCCAATGTCCACGTTCCGTCACACACCATTTGTTGAATATCCTTGATATCCTTGTCAAAACGGGACAGCAGATTGCGGTTGACGTACAAACACTGCATCATGTGATACATATTAGGAGACATATCACCCGTAACGAAATAGCAAGCACTGCCGGCAGACAGCTCCTCCATCATCCGAGAAGGCCACCAGGGCATCTTCGGATCTATATAAGAGTTTTGAATTGCGGCAAGATCGACCAACAATCCTTTTGTTGCAAGCGTGCCCATCGTGCGGGAGTAGGAGGCGATGATATCCACGTTATGCGTGCCCGCATCCGCATAGGATTGCACTTCTTTGACAAAGCCGGTGCGGTTGTTTGCGTTGCCGGGCACACCACTCCAAAGCAAATCCACGTTCAATCTGCTCTCAATACGGTGGTTGCGGTCGAAGATGGCGTTGGCGACGGTATCGCCCGTCACAGACTTGACTTCAAACTCAACGTTCTCTACATCCGACCAGTACATCACCTTGATATCCTCGCCCTTATAGTTGAGACTGTCAAGAAGATTATCCTTCAGCTCAGTGTTGGGATCGCCTGTACCGCCTTGGCCGGAGGAACCGCCCGGCAGGATCTTGGTCTCCGTCTCTCCGCAAACAGTGCAGGATCTTTCGGCCTTTCCATCTGTCTTTGAGGTAGGCTTGATCAACGTGACCCATTCATCGTAATCGTGCTCGCCCTGACAAGTATCTGTACCCATACAAGCCACACAGGACAAGCACATAGCCATAAGACAAATGACGGCAACGGCTGTTCTGATTTTTCGCATAATGCTTACCTCCTATCCAAAAACTTCTTTACTCATATTATACCACAAGGAAAAAACGCTGTAAAGGTCCATTCTCAACAACCGAGTAATCGTCTGCCGCCCCGTCGCATAACGGCACACCATACCACACGCAAAATAAAAATCCCGTGAGCCCCTTTGAGGGCGCTCCGGGAATTTTTTATGGAACGTTTAGATCTCGGGGATCTCGATTACGATCTCGCGGCCAAGCTCTGCGGACATGGCAATGCCATCGATGATCGCCTGATTGTAGATGATTTGCGAGCTGGGCACGGGTGCCTCGCCGCCCTCCTTGATCGCGTCAAGGAAGGAGCGGATCTTCAGGTCGAAGAGCGAAACGCCCGCTTTCTGCTCCTTGGTTACAATGATCGGGATCTCGGTCTCAGTCTGCTCGCCGCACACCTCGTGATACAGTTTCATCGCGCCGCCCACCGTGCCGTTCCAGCACTCGGTGGAAGGAATGCGAAGGCCGCCCTTGGTGCCGAGAATGATGGTGTCACCGGGGGTGTCCATATTCATGGCCCACGCAATGCGGAAGTCCAGCACGATACCGCCCTCCAAGCGAATGAAGGCGGCGGCAAAATCGTCCACCTGGAACGCCTTGGCATATTCGGGGTGTCCCGTTTTCACGTAGTTGCTGTAATTGGGGTCGGTACCGAAGAAGGCGGACTTATAGCCGCTGACGGTGAGGGGCTTCGGATAACCGATGGCGTTGAGCACCATATCGAGCGAGTAGCAACCGATATCACCAAGAGCGCCCAGGCCCGCGGTCTCGTCGGTGATGAACGTGGTACCGAAGGGGGTGGGAATACCGCGACGGCGGCCGCCGCCCGTCTGAATGTAGTAGACATCGCCAAGAGCGCCCGATTCCACGATACGCTTGATCATCTTCATGTTCGCATCAAGACGGGGCTGGAAACCAATGGACAGCACCTTGCCGCTCTTCTTCTCGGCGCGCATGACTTCCACGGCCTCATCGAGCGTCACGGTAAAGGGCTTCTCCAGCAGCACGTTGATGCCCTTCTCAAGCGCGTAGATCGCGGGGGCCGCGTGCTGACGGTTATAGGTGCAGATCGTGACGGCGTCCAGCGCAAGCGAAGCGTCGTCGAGCATCTCTTTGTGCGAAGCATAGTCGGTTTTCGCACCCGTGATGCCATATTTTTCACAAAATGCCTGTGCCTTGCCGGGCACCAGATCGCAAGCCGCGACGATCTCTACGTCGGGCTGCTTCAAAAAGGATTTGGCGTGACTGCCTGCGATCCAACCGCAACCAATGAAGCCCACACGCAGCTTCTTGGTCGTATCGATCGTCTTCTCCTCTTGGGATTCCTTAAACGCGTTGAGATCCTTGTCTTCTGCAAATGCCATGTCGTTCTCTCCTTTACCAATTCAAAGATTTGAGATACTGAATGCTCTTTTCAATCGACTCCATAGCCGTAAGACCCATGGAGGGCTTATCCTGCTCTACCACGACCCACTCGGCACCTGCCTCCTTGGCGGCGTCCAGAATGGCGGGAAACTCCTGCAGACCGAAGCCAACGGGGCGGAATTCGAAGCCCGAGGGACGCACGGGAGCGGCGTTCTTCTCGCCGATGAGTTCATACATATTTTCACTCTTCTCGCCGAAGAAATCCTTGAGGTGCACCACGGGCGCACGACCTGCATACTTGCGGACGTACGCGGCGGGGTCCTCGCCGCCCACCTTGACCCAACAGGTGTCGAGCTCTGTTTGGAGGAACTCCTCGCTCACCTCGCGGTACAGAAGGTCCAGGCCGTACTCGCCGTCCACGCGAACGAACTCAAAATCGTGGTTGTGATACAACAGCGTGATGCCGTGCTCCCGTGCCACCCGACCGATCTCTGGGATCTCCTTCAGCACGTCGGCAAAGCCGGGGTTGCCGGGGCGAACGTCCTCGGGCAAGGAAGGAATGGCAACGTACTTCGCGCCGATCTCTGCATAGGCCGCAAAGACCGCGTTCGCGTCTGCCCTCATATCCGCGATCGGCACGTGTGCCGAAACGGGAACAAGTCCCAGTTCCTCGCACATCCCTTTCACTTCGGCGGGTGTGTGACCGTGAAGGCCTGCAAATTCCACGCCGTCATAGCCCATTTCTTTGACTTTTTTCAGTGCTTCACACAAGTTCTCCTTCGCCTCGTTGCGAACGGAGTACAACTGTACTGCAATCGGTAATGCCATTTTCAAAACCTCCGTTTGAGTGATTGTACCTTCATTATAAGTCGTTTTTCGGAAAGTTTCAAGTCACGCATAGGTATATTTCGGACAAATATTGCTATTTCCTGTGGGTAAGGCATAAAAACAGCCCTATGGCGGCACGTTTGTGCCGCCATAGGGCTTGCTTTGTCATGATTTCAGCTCGCACAACTCGCGGATCACCTCGCCCGCAAGCACCAGTCCCGCCGCGGCGGGCACAAAGGAAATGCTGGCGGGGGCGTGTCTCCCGTGGCCGTCTTCCAGCACCGCATCGCGCGGTGTCTCGGCGGAAAAGACCACCTTCACGCCCTTGATGCCCTCGCGGCGGCAAAGTCCGCGCACCGTGCGCGCGAGCGGACAGGTCTCCGTCTTTTCCAGAGCGGTCACGCGGAAGGCGGTGGGATCCAGTTTATTGCCCGTGCCCATCGAGCAAATGATCGGCACGCCCGCACGTTTTGTGCGGCGGATCAGTTCCATCTTGGCGGCAACGGTATCCACGGCGTCCACCACGTAATCGTATACCGAAAGATCGAACGCATCGGCATTCTCGGGCAGATAAAAGAGTTCGTGCGTTTGTACGCGAATGCTCGGGTCAATGTCGTGCACGCGCTCGGCGGCCACCGCCACCTTGGGGCGGCCGACCGTGCTGTGCAACGCGATGATCTGGCGGTTGATATTGCTCTCGCTCACCGTGTCGGCATCCACCAGCGTGAGGGCTCCCACGCCCGCACGGGCAAGTGCTTCCACGACGTAGCCGCCCACACCGCCGATCCCGAACACCGCCACGTGCGCGCCGCGCAACCGCTTCACGGCGTCTTCGCCGATCAGCATCGCGGTTCTTTGGTGCATATCCCCCATAACGGGGGTGTTTTTCTCAAGTGCCTCGGACATATGCCCTCTCCTTTACGAGATCATTCCAACTCGAAAGCGCCCGTGTAAAGTTGATAGTAAGTGCCGCGCTCGGCAATCAATTTTTCGTGATTACCGCGCTCGATGATGCGGCCGTGATCCAACACCATAATGACGTCGGAATTCATGACAGTGGAAAGACGGTGCGCGATAATGAACACCGTTCTGCCCTCCATCAATTTATCCATGCCGCGCTGTACGATCGCCTCGGTACGGGTATCGATCGAGGAGGTCGCCTCGTCCATGATCATTACGGGCGGATCGGCCACGGCGGCACGCGCGATCGCCAACAACTGGCGCTGTCCCTGCGAGAGATTGGCACCGTTGTTGGTGAGTTCCGTATCGTAGCCACCCGGCAGACGGGTGATGAAATCGTCCGCACCCGCAAGTTTCGCGGCGGCGATGCACTCCTCATCCGTAGCGTCCAGTCGACCGTAACGGATATTCTCCATCACGCTACCCGTGAACAGGTTGGTTTCCTGCAGTACGATGCCGAGCGAGCGGCGCAGATCCGACTTCTTAATCTTGTTGATATTGATACCGTCATAGCGGATCTTGCCGTCCGCGATATCGTAAAAGCGATTGATGAGGTTGGTGATGGTGGTCTTGCCCGCGCCCGTTGCGCCCACAAAGGCCACTTTCTGACCGGGCTCGGCATACACACTCACGTCGTGCAGGACGGTCTTGCCCTCCTCATAGCCGAAGTCCACTTCACTCAAACGCACGTCACCCTGCAACAGCGTGAGCGTCACACTGCCGTCGGCCTGATGCGGATGCTTCCAGGCCCAGTGACCCGTGCGCTCCTCGGTCTCGGTGAGATTCCCCTGCTCGTCGATATGCACGTTGACCAGCGTAACGTAACCGTCGTCCGCCTCGGGCATCTCGTCCATAAGAGCAAAGAGTCTGGCACCGCCCGCCATACCCATCACCACGTGATTGATCTGCTGGGAGGCCTGGTTCACGTTGCCCGTGAACTGCTTGGTCATATTGAGGAACGGCACCACGATGCTGATCTCAAACACGGGGAACGCACCAATGGCAAGGTTGGGGCACTCGGTGAGCAGGAAGATACCGCCCGCCACGGCCATGATCACATACAAAATATTACCGATGTTGCCGATAATGGGGCCCAAGGTATTGGCGTACGAATGCGCACGCGCACTGTCGCGGCACAACTCCTCGTTGATCGCGTTAAAGTCTTTTTCGGACTGCTCCTCGTGGTTGAAGACCTTGATGACCTTCTGGCCGTTCATCATCTCCTGCACGAAGCCCTCTGCACGGCCCATTGCCTTTTGCTGACGGATGAAATACTTGGCCGAGCCGCCACCGATCTTCTTGGAGGCGAAGATCATCACCACCACGCCGCAAAGCAGTACCAAGGTCATCCATACGCTGAAATACAGCATCAGCGCGAACACCGACAGCAGAATGACCACGGAGTTGAGCAGTGCGGGGAGCGACTGCGACACCAGTTCACGCAGGGCGTCGATATCGTTGGTATAATGGCTCATGATATCGCCGTGCTTGTGCGTGTCGAAATAGCGAATGGGGAGATTTTGCATCTTGTCGAACATCGTACGACGAAGTTTGCAAAGAAATCCTTGCGTGATCACGGCCATCAACTGCGTTTGCAGAATGATCGCGATCAGCGAGATCACGTAGAAGATGGCAAGCAGACCCACCATAGGCAGGATCTCGGAGGCGGCCGCCTCCCACGTCGAACCGCTTTCCTGGAAGGTCTTGATGGCGGCAATCACGTTCTGCATGAAGACCGAGGGGATCGCGGCCGTCACAGCGGAGGTCAGAATACATACGATTGTGATCGGTACGAGCACGGGGTAGTAGGCAAACAGCATCTTCAGCACGCGCCAGAGCACCTTAGGGCTTGCCTTGGGGCGGCGGGGCATTCCATTTTTCTTACGCATTCTCCTGCCCTCCCTTCGTTTGCTGTGCGTGGATCTCGCGGTAGATCTCACACGACGAGATCAGCTCCTCGTGCTTACCTGCGGCCACCACGGCACCGTTTTCCATAACAAGGATCAGGTCGGCGTCCTGCACGGAGGCCACGCGCTGTGCAATGATGATCTTGGTCGTATCGGGAATATAGGTGCGGAAGCCCTCGCGAATCATCGCGTCCGTCTTGGTATCTACCGCGCTGGTGGAGTCGTCCAGAATCAGGATCTTCGGTTTTTTGAGCAGTGCACGGGCAATGCAAAGACGCTGCTTTTGGCCGCCCGACACGTTGGTGCCGCCCTGCTCGATATAGGTATCGTATCCGTCGGGGAAGGAGCGCACGAAATCGTCCGCCTGTGCAAGACGGCATGCCTCGGCGATCTCCTCGTCGGTGGCGTCCTTGTTGCCCCAACGCAGATTTTCCTTGATCGTACCCGAGAACAAAAGATTTTTTTGCAGTACCATGGCGACCGAATCGCGCAACGTGACAAGATCGTATTCGCGCACATCTACACCGCCAACACGCACCGTACCCTCGGTGGCATCATACAGGCGCGGGATCAACTGCACAAAGGAAGTCTTGCCCGAGCCCGTGCCGCCGATCACACCCACCGTCATACCCGACTTGATGTGCAGATCGATATCGGAGAGCGCATGGCGCTTGGCCTTCTCGGAATACTTAAAACTCACGTTTTCAAAGTCGATCGAGCCGTCCTTCACCTGCATCAAGGGGTTCTCGGGATTCGTGATCGAGGGCTTCTCGGAGAGCACCTCGTAAATGCGCTTCATGGATTCGGTGGACATCGTGATGATCACGTAGATCATTGACAGCATCATCAGCGACATCAGCACCTGCATACCGTAGGTCAGCATCGCAGAGATCTGACCCACTGCCACGCCGTGCTCGCCGTTGATCGCCATACGCGAGCCCACGATCAACACGAAGATCATATTGAAGTAAAGGCAGAGTTGCATAATGGGGCGATTCCACGCGACGATGCGCTCGGCGTGCGTAAAGTCGCCGCGAATATTCTCGGCGGCCACACCGAATTTCGCCTTCTCGTGTTCCTCACGCGAAAAACCCTTGACCACGCGCATACCGCGCACGTTTTCCTCAATGGATTCGTTGAGTTTATCGTACTTGCGGAACACGCGGCGGAAGGTGGGAAGCGCCTTGCGCCCCACCAGCCAAAGTCCAACGGCCAGCACGGGAATGACCACCACGAACGTCATCGCCAAAGGGCCACCCATCACAAAGGACATGATCACCGAGAAAATGAGCATCAGCGGCGCGCGGATCGCGGTCCGAATGATCATCATGTAGGACATTTGCACGTTCTGCACGTCGGTGGTCATACGTGTGACGAGCGACGTGGCAGAAAACTTGTCCACGTTGCCAAAGGAGAACGCACCGACCTGCTCATACAGATCGTGACGCAGATTTTTCGCAAAGCCCGCCGAGGCGCGTGCACAGCACACACCCGCAATACCGCCGCAAGCAAGCGAGGCAAACGCCATCACGGCGAGTAACACGCCGCGCTGTGCGACCACCGTCAGCGACTCACCCGCATCAATGCGATTCACCAGATCCGCCGTGATAAATGGGATCAGTGTTTCGATGATCGACTCGCCCACAATGAAAATGAGCGTGAGGATCGTTGGCTTTTTGTATTCACGTACACATTGAAAAAGCCGTTTGAGCATACAACTTCCTTTCTGCCGACGCGCGTCGGCACACTTTAATAGTTAGTAACCTAACTATTATACCAAACGTGCGGCCAAAATACAAGACATAAAATGTGAATATTGAAAAAGAGCCGCAAAAATGCGGCTCTTTTTTATTCGTAGCAGGCGCGGGGGCCGCCGATGTACTTCGGGCGCGTTCTCGCGCACAGAATATTCGCCTCGCCGATCTTCGAGATTGAAAGACGCACGGGCACTGCCACGTGACGCAGATGCATACCGATCAGCGTGCCGCCGATGTCAAGGCCCGCATGTGCGCGCACCGTCTCCACGGCAACGGGACACTCCAGTGTCTCATACACGGCCGTGGCAAAGGAGCCGCCCGCCTTGGGTTGCGGACGCACGGACACGACCTCGTAGCCGTACTGCTTGGCGCACGCGGCCTCTATGATAATGGCGCGGTTAAGATGTTCACAGCACTGTGCCGCAAGATAGATGCCCCGCTCGGTGAGCACGGGCAGAATGCCCTCGAGCAATGCGGCGGCGGTAGCGGGCACGGAGGCCTTTCCGATGGTACAGCCCATCACCTCTGAGGTGGAGCAGCCCACCACGAAAATATCGCCTTTTTTAAGACGTGCCGCCGCAATCAATTCCTCGGTGGCATGTCTTGCCTCGTCCCTGATCTTTGCAAGGAACGCTTCGCTCATATCGGCAAATTCGGCCGTTCCGTCTGCTTTAATCTTTACGTTCTTCATGGCTGTCCTCCCTTGATTCTATGATAAACAGTCCGCCCCGTCGCACCGCGATCAGTGCGCAATTCCCCGTGAGTTCATTGCTCACGGCATACTGATGTGTGCGGGTGAGTTTTGCTTTTTTCAGCGGATACTTACAGCCCTCCACGTCCACTCCCTTGACCACAGGATCGGCAGCAAGCAGGGAAAGATACGTGAAGCCGCCGCGCGGGATCAAGGTACTGCCGTCGCGGAGAAAGCGCACGCGGTTGCGCCCGTCCGTGATCACGGCGTGCACGCCCATAGCGTGCAGGTGCTCCAGAAGCCCCAAATTGGACATCGTGTGATCCAGCCGACCTGAAAGGCCGCCCACGATCACAAGATCCCTCGCGCCGCGGGCGAGTGCCAGTTCCACGGCAAGTTGCGTGTCGGTGAGATCCTTTTCGGCGGGTACTTGATAGATCTCTATACCCTCGGGGATCTCCCGCTCACGGATCGAATCCATATCCCCCACCAGGAGCGTGGGTTTCTCACCCAGTGCCACGGCGTTGTCATAGCCGCTGTCTGCGGCGATCACCATATCCTCGCCGCACGGGTGTTGTGTGATGTTGGCGGCAAAGATCTCGCCGCCCACGTATATGTAAGCGCGCATTATTTTTTACTCCAATCGTGCTTGTTTTTGAGCGCGTCGAACATCGCGCAATAACTCGCGTGGCGGCTCTTGGCAATCTTCCCCTCGCGCACGCCCTCGAGCACCGCACAACCCTCTTCCTTGGTGTGCGTGCACTTTTTATAGCGGCACGCGCCGATATAGGGCTCAAACTCGCGCATGGTAAAGGGCAAGTCCTCTTTTCCGAAGAAATCAAAGCGCACAAAATCCAGCATACTAAAACCGGGGGTGTCGGCAACGTAGGCGTTTTCCACACCGTCCACGGGGTAAAGCCGCACGCGGCGCGTGGTGTGCTTGCCGCGCATGATGCGCTCACTGATAGCACCCGTCTCCAGGCGAAGTCCCTCGAACAGTGCATTCAGCAACGTGGATTTCCCCACGCCCGACGCACCCGCAAAGGCCGCCGTTCTGCCCTGCATCTCACGGTTCAGATATGCACGCAACTCCGCCACGCCCTCGCCTTCCTTGGCAGAGAGCAAAAAGACGGGGAAGCCCGCACCCGAGTAGATCTCCCGCAATTTCTCGGCGGCGCGGGGGGCAAGATCGCACTTGCCGATGACCAACACGGGGGAAATATTGTTGTATTCCGCGATGGAAATGAGTTTGTCTATCGTCTCGGGCACGGGCGCGGGCTCTGCCGCGGCGAGTGTGATCAGCAAGATATCCAGATTCGCCATAGGCGGGCGAATGAGCGCGTTGCGCCGCTCGAAGATCTCGGCGATCACGGCACCGCCGCCATCGCGATTCCCTTCGCTCTCGCGCGCAAATGCGGATTCGTCAAACGCGACCCTGACGCGATCTCCCGGGAGCGGCGTCACACCCGCGTGGCGAAAGTTGCCCTTGGCGCGTGCCGCTACGCGCGCACCCGACAGAGGGGTGTCGCCCGCGTCCAGCGCCACTTCAAAAAGACCGCCGACGCCCTGTATGATTTTTCCGTTTTCCTCGTATTGCATGAAGTCCTACTCCGTTCTAAAAAAGAAAGTCCAGCATACTGGCGAGCAATCCCGTTGCCCATAGTACGATCACACCCGCCGTGAGCATCGCAAGCGCCGCCACCACGTTGGCCAGGATCAGGGTGCGCAGCGTCACTCGTTCCTTTTTCTCGGTTGCACTTTCCCTTTGCTTTGACACGGCAATCCCCTCCTTGGAGTTTTGCCGTTATTTTGCCCCGTCAGGGGTCTTCTTATCCTGTGTGGCGCTCTCGCGGCGGAGTTGTCCGCACGAGGCGTTGATGTCGGCGCCGAGTTTGCGGCGTACGGTGGCACGAATGCCGTTTTTCTCCAGTACGGCGGCAAACGCCTTCACGGCCTGCACGCCCGCACGCTGGAAGCCCGTCTCCTCCACCTCGTTCACGGGAATGAGGTTGACGTGGATCGGCATACCCTCGGTGCGCGTGCGCAAACTGCGGTTGAGCAACAGCGCGAGTTTTTCCGCCGCCGCGCGGCTGTCGTTCTTGCCCGCGATCAACGTGTACTCAAAGGAGATGCGCCGCCCCGTCGTCTTATAGTAGCGCAGACACGCGGCAAGCAGAGAGGCGATGTTGTATTTTTTGTTGACAGGCATGATCGCACTGCGCGTTTCATCGTC
This sequence comes from Eubacteriales bacterium, assembly GCA_045532805.1. Taxonomy (GTDB): domain Bacteria; phylum Bacillota; class Clostridia; order Oscillospirales; family CAG-272; genus Firm-07. Next base: position 38,118 of record JAZSGQ010000045.1, on the reverse strand, counting down.
CGCCGCGTGCAGTGAGATCGAAAGTGTGATGGGAAGTTTCAGCGCGGCGAGTTTGTCGATCTTATCCACAAGACCGCAGGTGGAAAGCGAGATGTGGCGGTAGCCGATATTCAGGCCCTTTGCGTGATTGACCAGATGCAAAAAACGCACCACGTTGTCAAAGTTATCCAGCGGCTCGCCGATGCCCATCATCACCACACCGTCAATGCGCTCGCCCGTGTCACGGGCGGCCACAATGATCTGCCCCAACAGTTCCGCGGGCGTGAGGTTGCGCACTCTACCGCCGATGGTCGACGCGCAGAATTTACACCCCATCGCACATCCGACCTGACTGGAAATACAGATGGTCGTGCCGTGCTCGTAGTGCATCACGACACTCTCCACGGCGTTCCCGTCGGCGAGTTCAAACAGATACTTTACCGTACCGTCCAGGGCCGAAACCAGTTTTCTCTTGATCGTGGGCAAACGGTACTCTGCCACCTCGGCAAGTTTTGCCACCGTGGCCTTGCCGACGTTGGTCATCTGTGAGGGTGCGATGCCCTTATGTAATCCCAGAAAGATCTGCTCTGCGCGAAATCGCGGCTCACCGAGTTCGACGAGCAACGCCTCCAGTTCGGATTGCGTCATCGAGAGCAATTCTTTTTTATTGTTTTGCATACCGTTCAGTGTCCTTTTTGCAATTTTGCCATGAAAAAGCCGTCCGTGCCATACGTATGGGGCGTGAGCGTGAGCATACCGTCGCTGTGCAGTCCGCCCACGTCAAAGGGCAGGAGCGAGAACTCACTGTGCGCGGCAAGGAAGTCATAGATCTGTTCCTCGTTCTCGGCGGGGAGCACCGTGCAAGTGGAATAGACCAGCACGCCGCCCTTGGCAACACACGACGCCGCGTGCTCCAGAATATCACGCTGAATAGAGGGCAGACCCGCCGCGTCCTTCACGGGCTTATAGCGGATATCGGGCTTTTTGGCAAGCACGCCGTAGCCCGAGCAGGGTACGTCGGCAAGCACACGGTCAAATACGCCCACCGTGCCGGGGCTTGCCGTGCGCGCGTCCCGCGCGGCGGCGGTCAGCACCTCAATGCCAAGCGTCTCGGCACCGCGGCGAATGAGCGATATCTTATTGTCGTGCAGGTCGAAACTGTGCACCTCGGTCGCACCGTCCAGGGCCGCACCGAAGGATTTGGAGCCGGGCGCCGCGCACAGATCCAGCACGCGGTGTCCCTTCGCGTCCAGACAAGCCACACAGATCTGCGAGGCCTCGTCCTGCACGAAGCAAAGTCCCTCGGCAAGCGCCGTTCGTAACGCTTCGCCGCCCGAAAAACGCACCCCGTTGGGGGCATGGTCTGTGGGCACACCGCCAAAGCGGGCGATCCACGCCTCGCGCGTGATGCGCGCCGTGTTCACGCGCACCGTCACTTCGGGCGTGCGCGCAAACGCTTTCAATTCATTTTCCGCACCGTTCACGCCCCAAATGCCGCAAAACGTTTCAGCCAGATCCTCGGGGATCGAATACACGACCGAGAGATAGCGAACGGGGTCGGCGGCGCGGTCGGGAGGATATACGTCCTTGGCCTCGCGGCAGAATCGGCGCAACAGTGCATTGACAAAGCCCTTACTGCGGCGCGGCGCCAGTTCCACGGTTTCGTGGATCGCCGCGTGATCGGGAATGCGGTCAAAATACAAAAGTTGACAAAGCCCCAGGCGCAACAGCATCCGCACCTCTCGTTCGATTGAGGAGGGGGAGCACGTGCAAAGTCGGTCGATGATATAGTCCAGTGTGATGCGATGCTCGATCACGCTGTAAAACAGCGCCGTAAACAGTCCCTTGTCCGCGCCCTCAAGATGCGCACGCTTCAGCGCCGTATCCAGCGCAATGTTGGCATACTGACCCGCCGCCTCACAGCGCAACAGCAGTGCCGCTACGGCACTGCGCACGCCGCTCTTCTGCGAGTTCGCGGAGGGATCCTGCGCGTTCTTCCCTTTGCCTTTTTTGTTTTCCGTCATACAAGACCCTCCTTTCTGCTTTTTGTATGCGTTCTGTCTTGGTCTTGATTATCTTCTTCTGGAGAAGGAGCCCGCGATGAGCACCAGGCGCAGAAGGCTCAAAAGCCCTACGGCAAGTGCCGCCACGTAGGTCATTGCGGCGGCCGTGAGCACGCGGCGACTGCCGCGCAGTTGTTCCTCGCTCATCGTGTGGGAGCCCGCAAGACAGCGCATGGCGCGGCGGCTTGCGTTGAACTCCACGGGGAGCGTGATGAGTTGAAAGATAACGGAAAGCGCGAACGCGGCGATGCCCGCGAACATCAGCCACTCGCTGAAATAGGAAAGCCCCGACATCAAAAGGCCGATGAAAAACAGCGGCATGGCAAGATTGGAGCCGATATTGCAAATGGGAATGATCGCCATACGAAAGCGGAGCGGCACGTAGCCCTTCGCGTGCTGCAGCGCATGTCCTACCTCGTGCGCGGCAACGCCCACAGCGGCCACGTTGTTGCCGTGGAACACCGATTCGGACAGACGCAGAACGCGGCTTCGCGGATCGTAGTGGTCGGAAAGATGGCCGCGCACCATCTCGATGTGCACGTCCTGCAGGCCGTTGCAGTCCAGAATGCGTCTTGCGACCGCGCCGCCCGTCATACCGTGGGGCGCGTACACAGCGCTGAATTTTTTATAGGTGGATTGCACCTTGATCTGTGCCCAGAGCGTGAAAATGAGGCCCGGGATCATCAGTATCAGCGTCCAATCGCCCCAAAACCAACCAAAAAACATAGTATTCTCCTTTTTTAGTTCAGTACGTCGCCCACGTTCAAGCGGCGGCCGCGATTGTAATCGGCGGCGGACATTCTGCCCTTGCCCTCGGGGAGCACGCGCCACAGTTCCAGCGTGGTTCCCTCTCCACAAGCCACCGTAACGCACTCGCCGAGCGAGAGCACGGTGCCGGGGGCGGCGTGGGTGCGCGCGGCACCCACACGGCTCTCGATCACCTTGAGCAGTTTGCCGTCAGGCGTGTGCGTGAAGGACAGTGGCACGGGCGAGAGCGCACGCACGCGGTCGTGCACGCGCGCGGCGGGCACGGTGAAATCAAGGAGGCAATCCTCCTTCGTGATCTTGGCAGCATAGGTGGCCCCTGCCTCGTCCTGTGCGGTAGCGCGCAACGTGCCCGCGCGGATCGCCGCGAGCGTTTCAAGCAGTGCCTCGGCGCCCGCAACACCTAGGGCATCGTGCACGGTTTCAAAATTATCGTTCTCACCGATCGGAATACGGCGCACAAGAAGCATGTCGCCCGTATCCAGTCCCTCTGCCATTTGCATCGTAGTTACACCCGTTTCGGTGCAACCCTCCAGGATCGCGCGCTGCATCGGTGCCGCGCCGCGATAGGCGGGCAACAGCGAGCCGTGCACGTTGATACAACCGTGCTTCGGGTAATTCAGTACGGAACGGGGCAGAATTTTGCCGTATGCCACCACCACGATCACGTCGGGCGCAAGTGCGTGCAACGTATCGTCAAACGCGCCGTCCTTCAGCGTAGTGGGCTGATAGACGGGGAGCCCACGCTCTTCGGCATAAACCTTTACAGGGGGCGGCTGAAGTGCATATCCCCTGCCCTTGGGCTTATCGGGTTGTGTGACCACGCCCACGATCTCCTCGCCCGCCTCACACAGCGCGCGCAACGTAAAAAGCGCAAAATCGGGCGTGCCCATAAATAGAATGCGCACGGTTACTCCTCCTCATTCAGCATACGGATCGTACGCTCGGTAAACAGATGTCCGTCCAGGTGGTCGATCTCGTGGCAGAGTGCCCGTGCCAACAGGTCCTCGCCCGTGACCTCATAGGTCTCGCCGTGGCGGTTGGTGGCGCGCACGGTCACACGCGCGGGACGGCGGGTAATGCCAAAACGCCCGGGGATCGAAAGGCAACCCTCGGCCTCCTGTTGCTCACCCTCGCGCGCGATGATCTCGGGGTTGATCAGTTCGATCACGTGACCCTCTTCGACCTCGACTACCGCGATACGGCGCAGAATGCCCACCTGGGGTGCCGCCAGGCCGCACCCGTCGGCGTGGCGCATTGTTTCGATCATATCGTCAAGCAACGTGACGATGCGGGGGGTGATCTCCTCGACAGGACGGCAGGTCTTGGAAAGCACCTCGTCACCCAGTTTTCTTATCTGTAATTTTGCCATGATATACTCCTTTTACACCGCGAACGGTGCAGATTACAAGTTAGTTGGATTGAAGTCCACCGACAGTTGCGGCAGATCGCCACTCCCCTGTCGGAAGGCGGAAAGCAGTGCGCCGAACATGGCGCGCGAGCGCTTATTCAGGGCGCATTTGATCACCAGGCGCATACGGTAGCGTCCCTCGGCACGGTAAACGGGTGCCTCAAAGGGACCGAAGGCGATGATCTGCACGTCGTTGTATTCCCCCGACACGGCCTCCTTCAACATATCCGAAAGGCGTTTGGCGCCCGCGAACAGCGTTTGCTCGTTGCGGTGCGAGAGCGTCAGGAGCGCGATGTCGCAAAAGGGTGGGAATACAAGCAATTGGCGCAATTTGATCTCGCGCTCAAAAAAGGTTTCGTAATCCTGCTCACACGCAAGACGGATCACCTCGTGATCGGGATTGCAGGTCTGAATGATCGCGCGGCCGCGCTTGCCCGCGCGTCCCGCACGCCCCACGACCTGTGTGAGCATGGAGAAGGTGCGCTCGGCGGCACGGTAATCGTCCAGATACAGAGAAGCATCGGCCATCAGCACGCCCACCAACGTCACGTCAGGAAAATCGTGCCCCTTGGTGACCATCTGCGTGCCAAGCAGAACGTCGGCCTCGTGTCGGCGGAACGCACCCAGCATCTCCTCGTAGGAATGTCGTGTGGTGGTGGTATCCGTGTCCATACGGAGCACCTTTTTCTGCGGCAAGACCTCGCCGAGCTCCTGTTCCACGCGCTGTGTGCCGTAGCCAAGGCGCGCCAGATGCTCGGAGCCGCAAGCGGGACACGTGCGCGGCAAGGGCTTGCGTCTGCCGCACAGATGGCAGACCAGTTCGCCCACGTCATAGGTGTGGGGTTTGGTGTGATACGTCAGCGAAACACTGCACGCGGGACAGGTCACGGGCTTGCCGCAGGAGCGACAGGACACCACGTGATTGTAGCCGCGGCGGTTGAGAAACAGGATCGACTGCTCCCCCTTTTCCATCGTTTCGCCAAGAGCGGCGATGAGTTGTGTACCCAGCGGCGAGAGATTGCCTCCACCTGCCTCGGTGCGCATATCCGCCACCGTGACCTCGGGCAATACCGCACCTGCGGGACGCTTTTTGAGCGTCAGGAGCGTATATCTGCCCTCTTTTGCGCGCTTGTAACTCTCCAGTGACGGCGTAGCCGAGCAAAGGAGCAACAGCGCCTTGTGATGCGCACAACGGAAACTCGCCACGTCGCGCGCGTGATATTTGGGATTCATATCGGATTTATAGGTGTGCTCGTGCTCCTCGTCCATTACGATGAGACCGAGGTTCTGCACGGGGGCGAAGACCGCAGAGCGCGTCCCCACCACAACCGTGGCCTCGCCCTTTTGCACGCGGTGATAGGCGTCCAGACGCTCACCCGCAGAGAGTGCGGAGTGCATCACGGCCACGCGCTCACCGTAGCGTGCGGTGAAAATGGCAAGCGTTTGGGGGGTAAGTGCGATCTCGGGCAGTAGCACGATTACGCCCCGTCCACGCGCGAGCATACCGTCAATGGCACGCAACATCACGTAGGTTTTGCCCGAGCCCGTCACGCCGTGCAAGAGGATCGCGTGCGCCGCACCGTCTGCGGCCAGACGCTCGATCTCGGCAAGCGCGGCGCTTTGCTCCTCGCTCATCTCGTGCTCCACACGCGCGCCCTCGGCACGCGCCGTCACGTGAAGGTCGCGGTATTGCCGCTCGGCACGGCGCAGGATCAGTCCCTTTTCCACAAGGGAATCCGCCTGTGCCTTGCCACAGCCCGCCGCGCGAAGGGCGTCGGCGCTCTGCTCACCGTCAAGCAACAGCGAGAGCAACTGTTTTTGCTTTTCGCCCATACGGGCGATCTTTTCACTGCCGTCAAGGATCGCCTCGGCACGCTCGCGCGGGATCGCGAGCCCGTACAGTACGGTTTCGCGCACCACGGTCTCCTTGGGCACCAGATCTCTTGTCACCAACTTGAGGCGCACAAGGTGCGCAAGTTGCTCGGACACGTCTGCGCCGAAGCGCGCGCGCAACGTATCCGCGCGGCAAGGGCCGTGCTGTTGCAGGTGCGCGAGCAGATAGGTCTCGCGTGCGTCCAGACGGCGCACGTCACCCATCGGTTTTTCGGTAGCGCGATACTGCTCGGCAAGCGAGGAAAGCGCCCCCGAGGGGAGCATCGCGTGGACGGCATCGCCCGTGGTACACAACGTCCTCTCGCGCAAGAAATGCACAAGCCCCAACAACTCCCCGTCAAGAAGCGCGTGGGGGGCGGGCACATCATAAACGGGCTTGAGGACGGACACGTCCGTGGCCGATTCCTCTGCCGTGATCAGCGCCATACGGTGGCGGTTCCCACCGCCGAAGGGCACCGTGACAAAGGCGCCCACACGGCACTGCTCACACAGTGTGTCGGGCACCCTGTAATCATATTCACGATCAAGAAAGGAGGGCGCATCCAACAGCCGCACCTTTACTACTCTCGGCATTCTGCACCCTCCTCTCTATTGTCCGTTGTGTGATTGTCAGTCCTCGATGATCTCTTCCTCGACGGGCTCCACCTCGGGAGCATCGACGATCTCATAGTCACCGCGACGAATGCTGTCGATCGCGTTCTTGACGGCCTTTTCGTTGGCAAGGGCAGGATCGATCATAGAAGCGATGGTGGAGCCACCCTCTTTGCTGCCCGTCAGTGCCGTTTCGGCGGCGGTGCGTTGCTTCACGTACTCGTCGGTGATCAGGCGTGCGCACTTGGCGGTGGCCAGCGTCAGTTGATAGCGGTTATACTCACCCTTGGTAAGTTCTGCAATAGTGGGATAAATCATTGGTATTCTCCTTGTAATATCGTAATATGTTAATTTTCAAAGTACTTCTTTGCGATGTCGCCGCCGCGCATCACGCGGCAGTGCTCCGCGCGCACGATGGCGTAGATATCCTCGGCCACGGTGCCGATCTTTCCGTCGCGGTTATACACAACGTAATCGTACGTGTCAATGTGGGAAAGTTCCGTCTTGGTCTGCTCCAGGCGCGCGAGGATCTTTTCCTCGGTTTCCGTGCCGCGTCCGCGCAATCTTGCCTCCTGCACCGCAAACGTGGGGGGCAACAGCATAATGGCCACCGCGTCGGGGTAACGGCGCTTGACGTTCATCGCGCCCTCCACCTCGATCTCCAGTACCAGGTTACGTCCGCTCTCCAGCACCGCCTCGGTCGCGCTTTTGAGCGTGCCGTAGTAGTTGCCGCAGTACTCGGTGTATTCCAGCAGTTCACCGCGTGCGATGCGTCCCTCAAAATCCTCTCGCGTGAGGTAATGATAGTTCACACCGTCCACCTCGCCCGGGCGCGGCGCGCGCGTGGTGGCGGACACCGAATAGACGAACTGACGGCCGTGCTTACTGCTCTCAAAGATGTGCTTGAGCATCGTACCCTTGCCCGAGCCCGCAGGGCCCGAGATCACAATCAAAAGTCCTTCTTTTGCGCTCATTCCTCGTCCTCCGGCACCTCGTCGTCATCCGAATCGTTCTCCAGACGTCCCACAATGGTTTCTGCCTGAATGGCGGACAAAATGACGTGCTCACTGTCGGTGATGATCACGGCGCGGGTGCGACGACCACAGGTCACGTCGATGGTGCGCCCCTCGTCCTTGGCGTCCTGTATCAAACGCTTGATGGGTGCGGAATCGGGGCTGACGAGTGCCACCATACGGTCCACGGCCACCATATTGCCAAAGCCGATATTGATAAACTTCATAGTTGGTTCCTCTCTCGGACTTATTTATTGATATTTATACAGAATATATTATAATACAAGAAAGCGATTTTGTCAACGCATGGATTCAAGTTCAGGAAAAAAATTGCCGTGTTTTTCAAAAAATATACGAAACCCCCTTGAAAATCGTGTCAATATTCGGTATAATAAAGTGTAATACTATGGGCGTCCTGTGCCCCCTTAAAATTTTTATCGGAGGATAAACAACAATGGTAGTAGCAGGCGATTTTAAAAACGGCATCACCTTTGACGACGGTCAGGGCAATGTTCTGCAGGTCGTAGAGTTCCAGCACGTTAAGCCCGGCAAGGGTGCCGCTTTCGTGCGTACCAAGCTCAAGAACGTCATCACCGGTGCAGTGATCGAGAAAACCTTTAACCCCACGGACAAGTTCGAGGACGCTTATATCGAGCGCAAGGAGATGCAGTACTCCTACAACGACGGCGATCTTTACTACTTCATGGACATGGAGTCCTACGACATGATGCCCCTGAACAGCGACAAGCTGCCCGAGAGTTTCAAGTTCGTTAAGGAAGAAATGATGTGCAAGATCGTGTCCTACAAGGGCAACGTATTCGGCGTGGAGCCCCCCACGTTCGTGGAACTCACTGTTACCCAGACCGATCCCGGCTTTGCAGGCAACACCGCCACCAACACCCTCAAGCCCGCAACGCTTGAGACGGGCGCTGAGGTCAAGGTACCCCTGTTCATCAACGAGGGCGACGTGCTGAAGATCGACACCCGTACGGGCGAGTATCTCTCCCGCGCATAAGGAGGAATACGGCATGAAGATCACCGAAAAGGCGGCTTACCTCAAGGGTCTTGCAGACGGCCTTGAGTTGGATAACACCACCAAGGAGGGCAAGCTGATCGCGGCACTTCTTGATATGGTGGACGCCCTGGCGCAGAAGGTGGACGAGATGGATCACGATATCGAAGAACTCAATGACTACATTGAGGAGATCGACGAGGATCTGGGCGAGGTCGAGGAGTACCTGTGCGAGGAAGAAGAGGAGTGTGACTGCTGCGCCGATTGCGACTGTGACGGCGACTGCGACGATTGCGATTGCGAAGGCGATTGCGACGATTGCGACTGCGGCTGTGAGTGCGAGACCTACGAGATCGAGTGCCCCGGCTGTGGCGACACCATCTGCTTTGACGAGAGCGTTGACCCCGAGGATCTCATTTGCCCCGCTTGCGGCAAGAAGATCGCGCTGATGGGCGACGAGGAATAATCAAGCAAAAAAGCACTGCGCAAAGCGCAGTGCTTTTTTTGCTGTTTTCTCATACCGTTTGCGGGCAAATAAACGATTTTCAAGGAAAAGCACCTGCATCAGCCCTTAACAGCCACATACAATGCCAACGCGATCAACGAAGCTACGCCGATCGCCAAAAGATTCCTGACAAAATATCGCAAGTAAAGCCGATCTCTGTCCCGAATCAATTCTTGATACCCATGATCGGCGATCTTGTGTGGATCGATCTCCACGATCTGATACGATTTTTTCGGATTGGCGTTAATCCTTGATTTTTTCAAGCCATACGTTTTCTCCAAGAACGAGTAGCGAAGAGAAATGCTATACTTCCCTTCCTGTGTACCAAGACCGTAGGTGAAATATTCCCTCTCCTCGCACTCTCCCCTTTCAAACCAAAAGGAAAACACACCGCAATGCACAATGTGCCACCCTTTGCGGCTCATCTCCTTCAGCCACCTGTCAAGACGGCGGTACAAAAAGGTGGGATATATGCGGATTTTTTTGCACGTCTCACCTGTCGAGATCTGTTCAACGATGTAGGACTTACGGAAACGCCTTTTCATTTATTTCTCCTTCTCGTATAATTGACCTCTTTGCTCTGATTGCAGTACCGATACAGGTACGGCTTGATCTCCTCATACAACGTGTGCTCTATATCGTCCTCTCCAAATCCCAAGACGATCATTTCGTTCGTGCTGCAGTGCATATAGCGCCTGTTTTCTATGCGCCAAAACCTTTTTCTCAAATATGCCTCGTCATAGGTATGTACCGCAATGTACAGACAAGCTTGCCTTGCCGATTGCGCAGTGTCGCGCACACCGGAAATAATATTATCATCGACAAGGCCAAAGGCTCCCACTTGATCCCAGGAGAGGTGATACGTGCCGTCCACGTCAACGTGGGTGACGCCCTGCTCGTTTATCACAAAGGAAAAAAGCTCTCTCCTCTTTCTCGCGCGCCTGACATACATAACGGCAACGCCCAGCATAAGCACAAGCATCACCCCGCCCATAACGGCATAAACGTATTTTTTGCCAATAAAGCCCATAACGGTAAGAAAAATCAACGGTAAGCAAAGGCATATATACACGATAATATCTTTTGGAAGGATCACGCGCCCGTCAGTCGGCAGCTTGAGTTCAAGCCCGTCTGACGTCGGCTGCACGTGATATGGATCCGTATAAAAGCATCGCACTCGCTTATAACCTCTCTTTCCTTTTTCTTTTTCGCCCTTTCCTCTTCTTCCAATATTTGAACATTTGCTTCAGTTCCGTTCGACCGAGAATAAAGTAGGTGCACAAACAAAACAGCAACAGTAGCTCCAAAAAACCAAAAACCAAAACACTGCAAATGCGTTGAGATCTACTGTCTGCATCGTATCCCTCTATCGACACATACGCTTGAAAATCCGTCTGTGCATCGACCACCCATTTTCGCGTGCCGCGCCATGGCTTATACGTAATGGTGATCGTGTCGCCCGTTTGAATGAGATCATTCAGCTCGCGCGCCAAAAAATCGCAGGATTTGTTAGAGTCGGGAAAGCGATATTCGATCGAATCCACATATATGCTAAACGCGCTTCCGCCACGGAACTTGCGATACCGAGTATCCTCAACCGTGACGGTAGACGTTTTCAGCTCGTATTTATCAAGGGGCTTGCTATCATTCCACATAGACAGAAAAAGCAACAGTATCACGCATTGGATGATCGCATATCCCAGCATCACCTTGAAAAATCTCTTTTTAGGGGTATTATTCGTTTTCTTGCGCAATCTGTATCACCTCCTGTATTTTTCTGTCCTTCTCCCACCATTTTCATTTTACCATATTCCCTCTTTGCTTGTCAACAAAGGGAAAGTAAAACAGCCGAGGGCGTGCCTCGGCTGTTTTTTATAATCAGATCTCCACGCCGCGACGGCGGTCGATGATGCGATGCACGAGCTTGACGATCTCGACCATCGGAATGATGGTGAAGCCAAGCGCCAGCGCGATCACGTATTCCTCCCAGCCGATGGCAACCATGCTGAAGGCCTTAGCAATAGGATCGATCAGCACGACGAGCGACGTGAGCAGGAGCGAAAGCGTGCCTGCGCCCCAGAGCCACTTGTTCTGACCCTTCATCGTGAAGATGGAGCCGCGCAGAGAGCGCATATTGAAGGAGTGGAACACCTCGCACATAGCGAGCGTGAGGAACGCCATGGTGGTGCCGTGTACGCTGTGCAGATGCACGTCAAAGTTACCCGTTTCCAGATAGTGACCCACGAAGTAGGACACGAGCGTGATCAGCGTGACAAGGAAGCCCTGATACACCACAGCAGCGCCAAGACCGCCTGCGAAAATGCCCTCCTTAGAATCACGGGGCTTGCGCTTCATCACGTTGGCCTCGGGCTTTTCCATACCAAGCGCGAGTGCGGGGAAGCAGTCGGTGATGAGGTTGATCCAAAGCAACTGCACGGGCTGGAAGATGGTGAAGCCAATGAGCGTTGCAAAGAAGATCGACAGCACCTCGGAAAGGTTGGAGGCGAGCAGGAACTGGATCGCCTTACGGATATTGTCGTAGATGCGGCGTCCCTCGCCTGCGGCGGAAACAATGGTAGCGAAGTTATCATCGGCAAGGATCATATCGGCCACGTTCTTGGTCACGTCCGTACCCGTGATACCCATACCGACACCGATGTCGGCGTTCTTGATAGAGGGCGCGTCATTCACACCGTCACCCGTCATAGCGGTAACCTTGCCCTTCTTTCTCCAGGCATTGACGATGCGCGTCTTATGCTCGGGCTGGACGCGGGCGTAAACGGAGTACCCCTCTACTGCCGTCTCAAATTCCTCGTCGGAGATCTCGTCCAATTCTGCACCCGTGATGGCCTCACTTGCATTCGTGATGATACCAAGCTGCATCGCGATCGCCACGGCGGTATCCTTGTGGTCACCCGTGATCATAATGGGGCGAATGCCTGCCTCGCGGCACTCGTCAATCGCGGGCTTGACCTCGGGACGGACGGGGTCGATCATACCTACAAGACCCACAAAGCACAGATCCTGCTCGACGGCCTCGGCCTCATACGCCGCGGGCTCGGCATCAAGCGGCTTCTTGGCGGCGGCCAGCACGCGGAGCGCCTGGTCGGCCATAGCCTTGTTTGCAGCAAGAATATCGGCGCGAACAGCGTCGGTCATTTCAACCTCGCGGCCGTCCACCAACGCCTTGGTGCAGCGCTTGAGGATCTCGTCGGGCGCACCCTTGGTAAACTGCAAAAGCGCACCGTCCGCAGTCTTATGCACGGTGGTCATCATCTTACGCATCGAGTCGAAGGGCACTTCACCGACGCGGACGTACTCCAGTTTCTGGTCGTTCTTATCAAAGCCCAGTTTCTCTGCGTAGTTGACGAGTGCGCACTCGGTGGGCTCTCCCACGGCGGTCTTTGCCTCGCGGTCAAACTCGGCATCCGAGCACATCGACATGGCGGTGGCGAGCAACGCCTCGTCACAGCCGTAGTGATCCACCACGGTCATCTTGTTCTGCGTGAGGGTACCCGTCTTATCCGAGCAGATGATCTGCGTACAGCCAAGCGTCTCGACGGCGGTGAGCTTGCGGATAATGGCGCTACGCTTGGACATATTGGTCACACCGATGGAGAGCACGATGGTCACCACGGTAGCAAGACCCTCGGGGATCGCGGCCACCGCGAGCGAGATCGCCAGCATGAAGGACGAGAGCACGGTCTCAAACTTGAAGCCGTTGCGCAGAAGCTGAACGCCGAAGATCACCACGCAAATACCGATCACGAGGTAGGTGAGGATCTTGGAAAGACCTGCGAGTTTCATCTGCAGGGGCGTCTTGCCCTCCTCGGCCATGGCCAGTGCGTCTGCGATCTTACCCATTTCGGTATCCATACCCGTTGCCACGACCACGGCCTTGCCGCGACCGTACACGACGGTGGAGCCCATAAATACCTTATTCTTGCGGTCGCCCAGTGCCACGTCGCCGTTGGCGCCTGCCGCGAGAGCGCTCTCGCGCTTATCCACGGGCACGGACTCACCCGTGAGTGCCGCCTCCTCGATCTTCATCGAAGCGCACTCAATAATTCTTGCATCGGCGGGAACGGCGTCGCCTGCCTCCAGCACGATGATATCGCCCACCACAAGGTCCTCACTGTGCACCGTGATCTGCTTACCGTCACGAATGACCTTGGACGTAGCGGCGGCAATTTCCTGCAACGCTTCAATCGCTTTTTCTGCCTTGCTTTCCTGGAACACGCCGAGCACGGCGTTGATCAGCACAACGGCAAGAATGATCACCACGTCGGCGGGAAACTCAAAGCCGTGCTGCAGACCCTCGTAGATCTCCACACCCGCAGAGATCACGGCGGCCACGAGCAGAATGATGGTCATCGGCTCGGCCAGCTGCTTGAAAAAGCGATGAAGGAGCGATTCCTTCTTGCCCTCGGCCAGTCGGTTTTTGCCATTTTTGGCAAGGCGCGCCTCGGCTTCAATGGAGGCAAGACCCTGCTCGGTGCTTTCCACCTCGGCAAGAACGGCCTTTGTTTCTTCTAAATAATGCTTCATATTTCTCCCTTCTACCGTGGGAATAAAAAAGACTCATGTAGAGTGTCGCCCTACATGAGTCTCGTTAATCAAGGCAAGCCAGACCTTTCGGTCAGTGATGTTGACTTGCCCGCCACAGGCGTAACTACTCCCTCACGGTTATGAAACGATTATACCATTTTTTTGAAGTGATGTCAAGTGCGTTTTTGACGCATTTTGTGTGCTCTTGCGTCGAGGCACGTCAAAAAAAGCAAGAACGGACGCGAAATCGCGTCCGTTCTTTTGCTTTCTTTTATTTCAGCCAGTTCTTGTAGTCGCCAAGATAGTTCTTCGTGCCCTCGCACATCGTCACAAACAGCTCCTTCTTCTGCTCGCGGGTGAGTGCCTTGAGCATATTGAGGTTTGCGAACTTCTCGAACGCATAGGTGAGATCCAGGCTGAAGCCCGCATCCAGCATATCGTCGTTCTCGCGTGCGGCGCGGGAGATGAGCGGGTAGATGCTCTCGGGCACCTCGCCTGCAAAAACGGGCTGCAACGTACCGTCGCGGAAGGCGGCGTTGGTCTCCACGATGGTGCCGATGGGCAGGTTGGAGATCTGGCCGCGGTTGGGCACGTTGATGTTGGTGACCATGGTGGAAAGACCGAGCAGGGCACTCATCTGGAACGTGCCCTCCTCACCGCTGTCCTTGAGTTCATAGACCTCCTCACCCGAAAGCAGACGGGCACTGCGGTCCAGACGCTTGACGAGATTGTTCTTTCTCCAGTCCACGGTGGTCAGGCCAAACATCCAGCTCTTCACGCACTCGGGAGAAGCAAGGTAATCGGTGTTATCCATAAACTCGGCCAAGTGTCTGTCACCTGCGGCGGCCACGTAGCCGAAGCGGCGGAACAGGTCCATACGCACGCGGGCGTTGGATTTAAAGGAATCGTTCATCCAGTTGCCAAGGCCCTTGCTGTTATAGCCCGTCTCATAGAACTTCTCAATGAAGCGATCGTAGACCTTGAACAGATCCTTGTTCTGATAGGTTGCGGAAGTGAACCAGGTGAAGTGATTGACGCCGACCACGTTGACGCAGATGTCCTCACGCGGTACGTCCTTCATGCCCTCCATTTCCTCCAGTGCGGAAACAAGCAGTTTCTGCGTGCCGAACACCTCGTGGCAACAGCCGTAGGCCTTGATCTGCGGGAACTCGCGGTAGAGCGCGCCCACGCAAACAGCCATGGGGTTGGTGTAGTTGAGCACCCATGCATCGGGGCAGTAGGTGCGCACGGCGGCCGCGATCTCTCTCATCTGGGGGATCGTGCGCAGTGCACGGATAAAGCCACCGGGGCCCGCAGTGTCACCCACGGACTGATAGATGCCGTATTTTTCGGGCGCGTGTACGTCGACTGCCATCTCGTCAAAGGTACCGGGCAGGATCGAAACGACCACGAAATCCGCACCCGTCAGTGCCTCGCCGATCGTTTCCACGGCCTTGTAGTTCCATCTGTCGGTGGGGAACTTATTGCCGATCACCTCGTTGTTCTGTGCGGCCTTCAGGTCAATGTCGTACAGGTAAACTGTGCCCGACAACTGCTCGGCCTTTGTCAGGTCATTCATCAGCGTCCACGCCCAGCCGCGCGAGCCACCGCCGATATATGCGATCTTCAGATCTCTTACACCGCCGTTTTCGTAAATCATGGTAGATTCCTCCGATATGTATATTTCAGTATCCTCATTATAGCACGCGCCCCCTTACATTCCTATAACAATCTTGCCCTTTTACATCGCGCATTGTAAAATATTGCGGTTTTTTAATCATTTTTTAATCGAAAAGTCAGTTTTGCCGCAAACAAAAAGCAATATTTTACAAAACCACGGAAAGCAGACAATATTGTGCTATCTTTTTCACGGCGCTATGCTTTACAATATAAGGTGGTGGGATATTTTCCCGAATACGTCAAAGAGGTGAATGTTATGTTAACAACGAAAAAGAATCGCACCGAGCGCTTTATCCAGTTTGGTGAGGGCGGCTTTCTGCGCGGCTTTGCCGACTGGATGATCCAGAAGATCAACGACGCCACCGAGTTTGAGGGCAGTGTCGTCGTGGTACAGCCCATTGAGCAGGGTCTTTGCGACCTGCTTACCTCGCAGAATTGCAACTATACGCACATTATCCGCGGCGAGGAGGGTGTGGAAAAGAGCGTGGTAGACGTGATCTCCCGCTGTGTCAACCCCTATCGCGATTTTGACGCTTATCTGGCGCTGGCCGAACAGCCCGAGATGCGTTACGTCATTTCCAACACCACCGAGGCAGGCATCACGTTCCGCGACACCGACAAGGCAAGCGACGTGCCCCCCGTTTCCTTCCCTGCCAAGGTCACGCTGTTGCTCAAGCGCCGCTTTGATCTGGGGCTTGACGGCTTCGTGTTCCTGCCCTGCGAGTTGATCGACCGCAACGGCGACAACCTCAAGCGCACGGTATTGCAGTACGCCGATCTGTGGAACTTCGGTGACGCATTCAAGGTGTGGGTCTGCGAGAAAAACGAGTTCTGCAACACGTTGGTGGACCGCATCAACACGGGATACCCCAAGGACGAGCAGATCGATCTCGGTTACGAGGACAAGATGGTCAACACCTCCGAGTACTTCCACCTGTGGGTGATCGAGACCGCACTGGATCTGGACGCGGAACTCCCCTTCTCCCGCGCGGGTCTCAACGTCATTATCACCCCCGACGGGTTGGAAAAATACCGCACGCGCAAGGTGCGCATTCTCAACGGCGCACACACCTCCATGGTGCCCTTCGCGCTCCTTTCGGGCTTTGACACGGTCAAGTCCTGCATGGACGACGACGCCATGCGCGCATACGTACGCAAGTGCGTGTTTGAGGAGATCATTCCCACGCTGGACCTTCCCCGTGCTGAACTGGAGGACTATGCAGAGAACGTACTGACGCGCTTTGCCAACCCCTACATCAAGCACTTCCTTTCTTCTATCGCGCTCAACTCCGTGAGCAAGTTTAAGGTGCGTGTGCTTCCCTCCATTCTGGAGTACAAGAAGCGCTTTGGATCCTATCCGCAAACGCTCCTGTTTGCCTTTGCCAAGCTCATCGCCTTCTACCGCACCGATATGACCAACGACGTCCCCGAGGTCACGGCGTTTATGAAGAACGCGACCGTGGCCGAGATCCTTGCCAACACGGCGCTCTGGGACACGGATCTTTCCGACCTTGTATCGGAGGTTTCCCGCTATGTTGATTAACAAGCTGGACAACGTAGAGGTCAATTTGGAGGACGGTCACAAATACGCGCTTTGCAACATCAAAAAGGGCGAGAATATCATCAAGTACGGCAATCCCATCGGACACGCCACCTGTGATATCAAAAAGGGCGAGCACGTGCACACGCACAACGTCGCCACCAACCTCTCGGACAATCTCAGCTACACCTACGAGCCCGAGGGGCTTGATTTTCCCGTCAGCAACAGCAATCGCACCTTCCTTGGCTACCGCCGCGAGAACGGCCTTGTCGGCATTCGCAACGACGTCTGGATCGTGGGCACCGTGGGGTGTGTGAACAAGATCGCGGAGCGACTGGCCGCCCTCACGGGCGCGCTTGCCTTCCCGCATCCCTTGGGTTGCTCGCAACTCGGTGAGGATCAGGGCATTACGCAAAAGATTCTCAGCGGCCTTGTGCACCACCCCAACGCGGGCGGCGTACTGGTACTGGGGCTTGGCTGTGAGAACAACAACATCGACCTTTTCAAGACCGTGATCGGCAAATACAACCCCGAACGGGTGAGATTTCTGAACTGTCAGGATCACGACGACGAGGTGGCCGAGGGCGTGAAGATCATCGAAGAACTGAAGGCCTATGCCGATACGTTCGTGCGCGAGGAGATCCCCGTGACCGAACTTCGCGTGGGACTCAAGTGCGGCGGCAGCGACGGATACAGCGGCATCACCGCCAATCCTCTGGTCGGCCGCTTCTCGGACGCACTGATCGGTATGGGTGGCAGTTGCGTGCTCACCGAGGTGCCCGAAATGTTCGGCGCCGAGCATTTACTTATGAAACGGTGCGTGGATTCGGCCGTTTTTGAGAAAAACGTTTCCCTTATCAACGACTTCAAGGATTACTACAAGCGCCACGGGCAGGTCGTTTACGAAAACCCCTCCCCCGGCAACAAAAAGGGCGGCATCACCACGCTGGAGGAAAAATCGCTCGGCTGTGTGCAAAAGGCGGGCTCCGCACCCGTGGTGGACGTGCTGGATTACGGCGACACGGTGCGCAAAAACGGCCTGTCGCTCCTCAACGGCCCCGGTAACGATCTGGTGGCCGTGACCAACCTCACCGCCGCGGGCTGCCACCTCGTGCTCTTTACCACGGGGCGCGGCACACCCCTCGGCGCCCCCGTTCCCACGGTAAAGATCGCCACCAATCACGGCCTTGCCGAGCGCAAGACGGGCTGGATCGACTACGATGCCTCTCCCGTGCTGGAGGGCAAGGACCTCGACGCGGATTTTCTCGATTACGTATTGAGAGTTGCCTCGGGCGAAGAGACCAAAAACGAGATCCACGGCTACCGCGAGATCTCCATCTTCAAGGACGGCGTTACGCTGTAAAGGAGCAGAATATGACAAAGACCATCATTCATGACGATTTCCTCTTGCAAAACGAGACGGCAAAGCACCTGTATCACGATTATGCAAAGGATCTGCCCATCATCGACTACCATTGCCACCTCAACCCCCAACTGATCGCCGAGGATTACACCTTCCACAGCATCGGTGAGTTGATGCTGGCAGGCGACCACTATAAGTGGCGCGCCATTCGCTCCTTCGGCGTGGAGGAGCAGCGCATCACGGGTGACGCCGACTGGCAGGAAAAGTTCCGCGCCTTCGCGGCGACGCTCCCCTACTGCATCGGCAATCCCTTGTATCACTGGACGCACCTGGAACTGAAGCGCTACTTCGGCGTGGACGAGGCGCTCACCGCAAAGAGTGCCGATGCCATCTACGCGCACTGCGAGAAAATGATGGCCGACGGCTCCTTCTCCACCAAGCAACTCATCAAGAACTCGAACGTGGAGGCGCTTTGCACCACCGACGATCCGATTGACACGCTGGAGCATCATCAGAAGATCAAGGCGAGCGGCTACTCCGTAAAGGTACTGCCCACCTTCCGTCCCGACAAGGCGATCAACATTCACAAAGAGACCTTCCTGCCCTACATCAAGCAGGTGGGTGTGAGCACCTATGCCGAACTCAAGGCGTGGATCTCCGCGCGTGTGGAGTACTTCCACGAGAACGGCTGTCGCCTCTCGGACCACGGTCTTGACTTCGTTCCCTTTGCTGTGGGCGATGCCGCGGCCGTGTTCGAGAAGGTGATGAACGGCGGCGTGGCAACGCCCGACGAGGTACAGGTCTATATGACCGATCTGCTCCGTCACTGCGCGGGGGAATACGCCGCACACGGTTGGTGCCTGCAGATCCACGTGGGTGCGATCCGCAACAACAACACGCGTATGTACCGCGCGCTCGGCCCCGACACGGGCTATGACAGCATCGCGGAGACGTCGATCGCGGAGAATCTGGCACAGTTGATGGATTCCCTTGAGGCAGAGAACGCACTGCCCAAGACGATCCTGTATTCGCTCAACCCCAAGGATAACTACACGCTCGCGACGCTGATGGGCTGCTTCCAGGCACCGCCCTACCGCTCCAAGATCCAACTGGGCTCGGGCTGGTGGTTCAACGATCAGAAGGACGGCATGGAGGCACAACTCGCGGCCCTTGGCAACCTCGGCGTGCTCGGCGCGTTCGTGGGTATGCTCACCGACTCCCGCAGTTTCGTTTCCTACCCCCGTCACGAGTATTTCCGCAGAATCCTGTGCAACATGATCGGCCGCCTCGTGGAAGAAGGTCAATATCCGAGCGACGAGGAGATGCTCCGCAACATCATCGAGGGTATCTGCTACCGCAACGCAAAAGCATATTTTGAGTTTTAAAACAAGAAAACCCCGCACCGTGTGCGGGGTTTTCTCTTTTTTATCTTGCCTTGGCGTTCAGAATACCGCTGTATTCGTTGAGGAAGGCCTCGGCGGTCTTACTCATGCGCACCGAGACGGTGTTCTCATCACGGAAGCCGAACACAATGGCGAGGTTGCCAAAGTATTTGTCGATGATCTGTACGCGAATACGGAGTTTTTTCTCCTCTGCCCAGTCTGCGCTGAAGGCAGCGTCATAGCGATGGCCCTGCTCGGGGATAGTCGCCACGAGATCCGAATAATTCTCCTCGGGGAACTTGGCGAACTCGTTGTAGCCAAAGCCGAACGGGAAGGATTTTTCACCCTGCGCGTTCTCGTAGGTAAAGCACCCCTTGCCGTTCGAAAAATCGAGGCGGAACCACTTGATGCCCATCGGATTCTCTGCACAGTCGAACACGCGACCGTTGATCTTTTCTGCAAAGGGACTCTCCTTCGCACCGCGAAGCGCATACAGCTTTCTTGTGGCGGTGTGATCGGCGAGCGCCTTTTGTGAGGCAAGATCCGTCACAAGCACGCGGGGCTCCAGCTTGTCCAGAATGTTACGGGTGAAGGCCTCGAAAATCTGCTCATAGTTGTAGGCGTTGCCCTGATTGTCCGAGTTGATCACGAAGATGAGATCGTGCACAGGGTCACAGCAGGCGATCTGATTGCCCATACCGAACATCGCAAAGCAACCGCGCGGTGCGCCCCAGAACTGATAGCCGTAGCCGTGCGCGCCGTGGTTGGTAAAGCCATAGTCCTCGTTGCACACGTTCATCGCCGTTGCGGCGTCCAGATACGCCTCGTTCAAATACCGTTTGCCGCCATACGTGCCCTTGTTCAGCACGAAACGCGCGAACAGCAACAAGTCTCTTGCCGTGCACATCACGCCCGAGTCGCCGAAGGAATGGCCGCCCGGTGCCTGGATGCAATACGCGTCCTTGGAAAATCCGATCTCGCCCAGCACCTTTTCCTTCAGATAGTCAAGGAAGGGCTTGCCCGTAAGTTTCTCCACGATCACGGTCAGCATATAGCTGCCCGAGCTGTCGTACTTGAAGAGCGTGCCGGGATACTTCTGCTCCTCGGCCTGAAAATAGACCTCGGTGCGGTCTCTGGTACCCGTTTTGAACCAGTTGACACCGTGCTCCACCGTCGTCTCCATCATCAGCATCTCGCGAATGGTCGAGGAGTGCTTGGTGGCGCCATCCTTTTCTATGTATTCGGGGAAATACTTGATGAGAGGATCGTCCAGGGAAAGAAGCCCGTCCTGCTCGCAAAAGCCGACCGCGATCGACACAAAACTCTTGGACACCGAGTACATACGGTGCTTGAAGTCCTTGTGAAAGGGCGCAAAGTAGCACTCGGAGAAGATCTTGTCGCCGCGACACAGGATCACCGCGTGAGTGGAGAGTTGATAGCGCTCAAGTTCGCGGTAAAAACTCAATACGTGGGCGGAGGAAATGCCTGCCTCCTCGGGGGTACAGTATCTCATATTTGCTCCTTCCGCGGCAAGACAATATTCTGCCGCTTTTCCTTTTGTATGTTTATTTTTTGTAAATTATTGTCGTGTTTTTTCGCTTTTTCTCTTGTATTGCGTGCGCCCTTGCTGTATAATGTGGATAGAACGACAAAGGGGGTACGCGCCGTGGCACAGATCGCACTGATACAGTCGGCAGACTTTTTCATCGAAAAGGACAGTCTCAAGCAGCCCATGCATGCGATGCACCATCATCCGTCCCACGAACTGTATTACCAGATCAAGGGCGAGCGGGAATATTTCATTGAGGATCGCTTTTTCAAGATCTCGGAGGGCGACTTCGTCCTGATTCCGAAGGGTATGCTCCACCGCACGGCGGGCAAGGGCACCTCGCGCTTTCTCATTTACTTTTCGGACACCTTTCTTGCGCGCTTCTTCACGCCCGCGGCCACGGCCGAGCTTCTCAACAAAAAGCCCCTTGTTTTCCGCGCGGATGACGCCGTGCGCGACCGCCTGGACGGAAGTTTCACGGCACTGTTGGCCGAGTTCCACAAGGCGGGCGACGCCACGGGAAGTGAGAGCGACGCCACGCTTGCGGGCTACCTGTATCAGATCCTGTTCACGCTCACACACGCCACCAACGTCTACGTGCCCGATACCTACGCCGATGCGCGCATCGCGCAGGTCATTCAGTACATCAATGAGCATTACGGTCACATCAGTGACATTGAAGAGATCGCCTCGCGCTTTTTCATTTCAAAATTCCATCTGTGCCGCATCTTCAACAAGAATCTGGGCATTCCCCTGATCACGTACCTGAACACCATCAAGATACGCGAAGCTTGTACGATGATGAAGCAGGGACACTCGAACCTTACCGAAATCGCGATGCAGTGCGGTTTCAACTCCTCCTCCTACTTTTGCAAAGTGTTCAAAAGCGAGAAGGGTATTTCCCCCACCGAATACAAAAAGCGCCTCCGATCACAGGGCAAATGACGCGTTACGCGTTCATAAAGCCGTAACCGATGATCTCGTTGCTTGTGGTGATAATGGTAAAGGCATCGGGGTCGATCTGCTTGACGCGCGTGCGCAACCTCACGGCCTCGCGGCGCGAGCATACGGTGTGAAGCATCACCTTTTTCTCACCCGTGAAGGCACCTACAGCCTCTCCCTTGGTGACGCCGCGCTCCAGCGTTTGCATGATAAAGTCGGCGATCTCGTCCCCCTTGGTGGTGATCACGACGAAGTACTTGCAAGCATTGAAGTTCTCGATCGCACCGTCCACAAAGAAGGATTTGGCAAGAAGGCCGAGCAAAGACAGCATACCCGTTTGCGCACCGAAGAAGAAAAAGGAGGAAAGCGCCACCAGGCAATCCGTGGCGAAGAGCACCACGCCGATATTGAACCTGGTGTACTTTTTTAAGATCAGTGCCACGATATCCGTGCCGCCCGAGGAGCCGCCCGCATTGAAGATCAACGCACAGCCAAAGGAGGTAAAGAGGATCGCGTAGACCAGTTCCAGTACAGGCTCGCCCGACAGGGGTGCTTCCAGTGGCATCACCCACTCCAAAAGGTAGGTCATACCCGAATACAGCATACTGCAAAACACTGTTTTGACGCCCGTGCCGCGCCCGAGAATGAGGAAGCCCATCATCAAAAGGAAGAGGTTGAGGATCCAGATCCACGTACCGGGTGAGAGCGGCGTGATATCCGCTAAGATCAGACCGATACTCGATACGCCGCCCGTGATAAAGTTATTGGGTATTTCAAAGAAATACACGCCAACAGAGAGCAGTATGCTGCCGAGCGCCAGCAACAGAAAATCCGTGATTTGTTTTTTCATAATACCCCCAAAACGAGCCCCGTTTTGGGGGCTTTTTTATTTTTCGTTGGTCAGATTGGCCGTCGGGAAGAGCTCGCGCCACACGTCGGTGTGCGCCTCACAGTCAAGGAAGTGCGCAAAGTTATGGTTCCACTTCTCGATCGCCTCGGGAGAGAAGGCGCGTGCGATCACACGCGTGTACGTCTCTGCCTTGCTCTCGCAGAAGGCGTGCCAGCCCTGTTTCCACTCGCCGCTTTGCAGCTGCGCGTTGCGCTTCTCGAAGCCGTTCATAATGCACTCGGCTTCCTCACCCTTGGCAATATGAATACTGCCGTCGTCGCCCTCGGCAAGAGGCGTGAAGATCATCTCGTGCGTCTTGGTATCATACTGCACGGCAAGCGAATAGGGCCAGTTGCCGGGGCGGACCTTGTCGCCCGCGGAGGAAAAGTGGAAGTTGCCCTGTCCATAGAGGATATGGCAACCCTTGTACTCCTCATAGCAGCCGATACAATGGCTGTGCTGACAAAGGACCACGTCCGCACCGTGCTCCGCCATCGCGCGGCAGGCCTTCATAAGACGGGGAGAGGGATATTCGCACTGCTCCTTGCCGCCATGATAGGTCACGATCACGCGATCTGCGTTCTCCTTCGCGCGGCGGATCTCCAGCATGGTCTCAAAGGGATCGAAGGGGCGGCTGCCCATTCTGTCCTCAAGCGCATAAGAATACTCGTGCTCGCAAACGGCAAGGATCGCGATGCGCTCCCCGTCCTTTTCGACGATAAGATCCTTCTTGGACTCCTGCTCGTTCATACCAAAGCCCGTGTATGTAAGACCGTTTTCCTCAAGCACCGCGATCGTGTCGAGCGCGCCCTTGCGGCCGAAATCGAACACGTGATTGTTGCTGATGCCAACGTGCGTCACGCCCAGCTCCTTCAACGTCTTGGCCGTATCGAGCGGTGCCTTGAGGCAGGGTCCGAACTTGCAGATGCCCTCATCGTGCTCGGTCAGGGCACACTCCAGGTTCACAAGATTCACGTCATTCCCCGCAAAAAGCGTGCGGACGTCGGTGAACAGTGCGTCCACCTCCACGGCACCAAACAGCGGTGCGCTGACCTTCGTCGGCGAAACGTCGCCCAAGAGTAAAGTTTTCATACGTCTCATCCTTTCACAATTTTAAGATTGACTTTTCCGTTGTGTATGTTATAATGAAATGGGTAGGGCTTCGGTGCTCTACTGTTATCATTATACTCTCTTTCAAAAGAATAAGTCAATACACTTCTTTCTTTTGTTTCGCTCCTTTTTGCACTATTTTGAGATGGAGGCACCATGGAAAGTTATCTGGTCAAGGAGCTGACGCACTACTGTAACATCTCGGTCCCTCATTGCGAGCCGATCAAGGAGCGCGTCATCCCCTTTTACGATCTTACCTACGTCATCGAGGGCAATATGACCTATATGGCCAACGGGCGCGAGATCCGTCTCGGGCCCGACGATGCCATTTTCCTCTCGCCCGGTACGCGGCGCGCTCGGCTCGGCGGTGATACGCCCGTCCGCTACGTCAGCTTTAATTTTCATCTGTTTGAGGATATTCATCTCCCCTTTGACGATTACCTCCCCGCCTGCATCTCGCCCGATACCAAGCGCCTCTTCTCACTTTTTGCACAGCACCATCTCTCCCTCAAATTTCACTCCGCGCAAAAATGCGTCAATCTGCTCAATTACATTCTGTTCGAGCTCCTGGACGCCAATCTTCTGCAAAGCAGGAACGAGCACGTGCGCGGCCTTCTCATCTATATCGAGGAGCACCTCGGTGACGAGCTCTCACTTTCCGCGCTTGCGGACGTCGCGGGGCTCTCCCCCGAGTACACGGCAACCATCTTCAAGCGAGAAACGGGCAAAACGGTCACGGAATACGTGCACGAAAAGCGCCTGCTACTCGCGAAAAGCGAGATCTGCGGCAGTAAAAAGCCTCTGAGGCAGATCGCCCTTGAGGCGGGCTTTGAGAACTATCATTATTTTTGCAGACTTTTCAGAAAATATTTTGGAACGACCGCCACAAAAATGCGCGGTCGCACGGAGGTTTGATCATGAATATCGAATTGACAAGAATCGAGACGGATTTTGACGGTCAATTCTGCTACACGCACGCGCGCGCCGCAAGAAAAGCGGACGGCGAGTGGATCATGACCACACAGCCCCTTATCCTCACGGGTATGGACGTGTTTTACGGCATGGAACTGCTCCGTTCAAGTGACGGTGTGCATTGGAGCGCACCCGAGAAAAGCAAAACGCTCACACGGCGCCCGTACGGAGACGACCTCACACAGGTGATGTGCGACGCCACTCCCTACCTTCACAAAAAAACGGGGAAACTGCTCCTGACGGGACACGATGCCCTGTACAGCGCGAACAATAAGATCGCGCCCGCCCCTACACCGCGACACACGGTATATAGTGTATATGACGAGGAACGGGGTGATTTTTCCAACTTCCGAACACTGTTTATGCCCGATGAGGAGATCTATTATAACTCCGGCGCGGGCTGCACACAGATCCTGGAAGAACCAAACGGTGATCTGCTGATCCCTTTTTACTTCGGCTCCAAACAGGAGGCCGCAGACCCCTGGCATACCTGCTCGCACGTGGCGGTGATGCGCTGCGGCTTTGACGGCGAGGTACTCACCGTCAAGGAGATTGGCAATTCCCTCTCCGTGCCCGTGCCGCGCGGACTTGGTGAGCCCTCGCTCCTTCGCGTGGGGGACACCTATCTCCTCGCGCTTCGCAACGATGAATCGGGCTTTGTGTCAAGCGGCACGGACGGCCTGCATTTCAGGGAGCCCACGCCGCTTGTCTTTGACAACGGCGAGAACGCGGGCAACTACAACACCCAGCAGCACTGGATCCTGGGAAACGGCAAGCCCTATCTCGTTTACACCCGTCGCGGTGCCGATAACGATCACGTCTTCCGTCACCGCGCGCCGCTGTTTATCGCAGAATTCGACCCCGTTCGTATGTGTATCATCCGCGCGACCGAGCAGATCGCCGTCCCCGAGCGCGGTGCACGCCTTGGCAACTTCGGCTGTTTCTCACTGGACGAGAACCACGCGTGCGTAGTCGCATCCGAGTGGATGCAGAGTCTCAAGGGCAAGGACTATCGCTACTGTATGGAGTTTGGCAGTGACAACTCCATTTTCGTATCGCACATCACATTCGATTCGTAACGAGAAAGGAGACAACATGAGTCATATTTCAAAAAGACTGATCGCGTGCCTTCTGTTGCTTGTACTCACGCTCTCGCTTTTCGCTTGTAACGATACGGGCGAGAGTCCCGACGCGTGCGAGCACGAGTTCAGCAGTTGGGGCGTACTCAAACAGGCCACCTGCTTTGAAGAGGGATTCCGCGCACGCTCCTGCGCGCTGTGCGAGGAGGTGCAAAGCGAAGCGATCCCCGTGCGTCACCGTTTCTCGGACGGTGTGTGCACCGAGTGTGGCACGCCCGAGCAGACCGACAACGGCGGCGGGGAGGGCGGCGGCGAACTGGATCCCGCCTGCGATCACAAGGACGAGAACGCGGACAAGATCTGCGATCTTTGCAACGTCTCCACGATCGTTGTGATCGATTTTTACGCACTCAACGATCTGCACGGCAAGATCTTTGACACCGAAACACAACCCGGTGTGGACGAGTTGACCACCTATCTCAAGAACGCCTACGTGACCGACGACCACGTGGTGGTACTGTCCAGCGGCGATATGTGGCAGGGCTCCTCGGAATCCAACCTCACACACGGACACATTATGACCGAGTGGATGATGGAGGTTGGCACGGTATCTATGACCTTCGGCAACCACGAGTTTGACTGGTCGGGCGAATACATCTATGAAAATCTGGAGATCGCCGATTTCCCCTTCCTTGCCATCAATATCTACGAAACCGCAACCAACACGCGTGCGGATTACGCCACGCCCTCGGTGATCGTGGAGCGCGGCGGCGCCAGGATCGGCATCATCGGCGCGATCGGCAACTGTTACAGTTCGATCAGCCGCGACAAGGTCATGGATGTGGAGTTCAAGACGGGAGCGGCACTCACGGCACTCGTGATGGCGGAATCCCAACGTTTGCGCGAGGCGGGTTGTGATCTGATCGTTTACTCGATCCACGACGGACTTTCCATGTACGGCAACGTCGGCACGGTTTCCGACCACCAGTTTGCTTCCTACTACGATACCGTGCTCTCGAACGGTTACGTGGACGTGGTATTTGAGGGACACTCCCACAGCAACTACGTCTGCACCGACGAGAAGGGTGTCTATCACGTTCAGGCGGGCGGCGAAAACGACGCCATCTCGCATATTGAACTCACGGTCGACGTGATCAGTGACGACGTGACGGTGCGCACCGCCGAAACGGTACGCTCGGGCGTATACGATGATTGCGCGGACGATCCCGTGGTGGAAACGCTCCGCGAAAAATATGCGGACAAGATCGCCAAGGGCGACGAGATCCTGGGGCAAGTGGACACCTTCACCGACGGAGATCTTCTGCGCCAGGTGTGTGCCGATCAATACCTTGCGTACGGTCTTGAGGAATGGGGCGATTCGTATACAAATATCGTGCTGGCGGGCGGCTATATCGGTATCCGCTCTCCCTATGATCTTTATCCGGGCACGGTACGCTACAAGGACGTGTACGAGTTGTTCCCCTTTGACAACGCGCTCTGCCTTTGCACCGTATCGGGTGCGAAACTGCTGTCGCAGTTTATCAATACGAGCAACTCCAACTACTTCATCTGCTATTCCAACTACGGCGCATCGCTGAATATACAAAGAGACGCGACCTATTACGTCATTACGGACACCTATTCGGCCTACTATGCACCCAACGGACTTACGATCGCGGAGATGCTGGAGGAGGAGATCTTTGCACGCGATATGATCGCGCAGTATATCAAGGACGGCGGTCTTGGCGACACGGCACCCACGCCCACCCCGACGCCCACGCCCACCCCCGATCCCGTGCTCCCCGAGATCAAAACCGTTGCCGAGATCAAGGCGATCATCGACGGACTTGGCGCAAACGTGGAGTCCGCCGAGGAGTACTACGTCAAGGTCACGATCGTCGACACGCCGCAAAGCACCTACGGCAACTGCAACGTGCGCGACGAGGCAGGGGATGTCATCTACGTTTACGGACTCAAGGATGCAAACGGGAATCAATACTATCAGCACCTTGCGGAAAAGCCACAGGCGGGCGACACCGTGCTTTTGCTTGGCAAAGTCATGTACTACAAAAACAACACGGGCGAGGAGAAATACGAGATCATCGCCGCGAAGATCATTGATATTCTGTAAGAAAAAAAGCACCCCAACGGGTGCTTTTTTCTTATGTTTTCTTTTTTTCTGCTCTCTTGTACACGATCGTTGCAAGCACGAGTGATAGGACGCCTGCCACGATCTTGGCTAAGATCATCGCGCCGATGTAGGAAGGGTCGATCGCCTTGGTGAACGCGAGATGCGATCCGAACACGAAAGCGGCCGAGGCGGCGAAGGCGGCATTGAGCACCACGCCCTTGTCGTCCATTTTGTGCATCATACCGAACACCGTGGAGTTACTGGCAAGGTTTGCCACAAGGCCGAGTGCCGACGTTTCATTGATGCCCACGTGCCGCCCGAGTGCGCGCAAGGGCTTGCGAAGCAAGTGGGAAAGCACGGCAATGAGGGGGAACGCACCGCACAGCGTCACGCTGGCGTTGAAACAGATCATAGCACCTTCCTCCACGGGAGCAAGACTTTCGATCAGGGTAATATCGAACACAAACTCGGCAATACCAAGCACAAGGCCCACGACCACCAGTGCCTTGATGAAGAGTCCGACCACGCGAAAGATCTTCACGCAGAGCGCGGGACGGAGTACAAGGCCCACCGCAATCGCGGCGGCAAGCAGGAACGGGAGCAGAAGATCGAGCAACAACGCCCCCAGGGAAAGTCCGAGGGTAAGGCCCGACACCAAACAACCGAAGGGCACGGCGACCACGCCGCAAAGCAAGCCGAGGAACAGTAAGCCGTGCTGTTCTTTTTTCACCACACCCAGTGCAAAGGGCACGGTAAAGGAGATGATCACACCCATCATAGCGGCAACGATCAGGCCGTTAAACAGGCCCATCTCGGGAGTGCTTGCCACCTGAATGGCAAGCGGCGCGCCGCCCATATCGTTGGCAAAAAGCGAGGCGGGGATCACGGAAGGGTCGAGATGCAACACGTCTGCGGTGAATCGAAGGATCGGCGTCATCCACTCGGCAAGCGCGGGGGCGAGCACGATCATACCGATCATGGAAAGCGACATACTGCCAAGGAGCATAAAGCCGCGTTCGAACTCTTTTCCGATGCCGAATTTGTTACCCAACACGTAATCGATCGCACCAAGAACGGCAAAAGCGAAAAATACAATGGATAAAACGTCCATACTCAACGAAGCGGAACCGCCTCGAATCCTCCTTTTGTCAGAATATAGCGTTCGGTAAAGCCGCAACTGCAAAGCAGTTCGGCGGCGTCCGACACGCCGCAATCAAGGAAGCGCGCATCGTGACAGTCGGTGGTGATTACCGCGCCAAAGCCGCGCTCGCGGAACGCACGCAAAAAGACGGGAGACGGATAGGGTGTGGTACGATAGCCGCGCGAGATCGCGCCCGTATTGACCTCAAAAAAGGGGATCTTTCCCGCCAGCGCGTCGATGGCCTGCAGGCCTGCCTTGACGTATTCGGGATCGGACGGGTCGAAAAAGTCCGCGCGTTCCACGTTCTTACTCGCCAGGTCAAAGTGACCGACGATATCGAATTTGCCGTATTGCGGCAACTCGCACAGATCGCGGAAATATGCGCAGGCAAAGCGCAAACCGTTGCCGTATACACAGTCAATGGCATTTTGCACCCGTTCCACCGAACCGTCCACGGGCCAACGGCCTCCCTTATCGTGAAGATAATGCATCGAACCAATCAGATAATCGTACCCGTCAAGGGGGATCTTCGACTCCGTGTCAAATTCCAGACCGCAGAATACCTCGATCTCGCCCTCGTATTTGGCGGCAAGCGAGCGGATCTCCTCCCGATACTTCGGGACTTCTTCCACCGTCATAGAGCCCACGGAGATCGTGGGAGAATGCTCGGAAAAACCGATAGAGGAAAAGCCCTTGGCAATCGCCGCGCGGATCATCTCCTCGGGCGTATCCACGCCGTCGGCATACGTGGTATGCGTGTGTAGATTTTGCAGAGGGGTCATTGCACTTTCCTCCTTTTTTTCATATACCTATATCATACTAAAAATGCGAAATGTTGTCAAGAACGGAGATGCTTTTTATGAAAAACAAGAAAAATACCCCGTAACGGTATGCGTTACGGGGATATTTTTCGATTAGTTACAGCGCTTTGAGCCAGGAGTCGATCACGTCGGCGGTGAAATCGTAGCCCGTCTCGGTCAGATGCTGACCGTCGATGTAGAAACTGCCTGCCGCGATGTTGCCCTCCACGTCGAGTTCTTTGTTATAGAACCAGGGGAGTTGAGGATTGAGCGGACAGCCGTCCCAGAGGTTGATGTAGGGAATGCCCCACTTTTCACACGCCTTTATCGCCTTGGCAAAGTAGGCGCGGCGGTTGTTGCAATCATCAGTATAGCCGTTGGTACGGAAGCCCATTTTCTGTGCCACGATATAACCGATCTTCTTTCCCTTCCAGTAGCGCGTTGCGCGGCAGAACATACTGTCCAGTGCGCCGCAGAAGGTGGTGGCGTCGTACTCGCCGCTATAATCGGTCATATCGATCTCGCCCATACGGGGCGGAACGGTATCACGCACAAGACTGCCAAGCAGATCGGCGTCGTTGGTGCCACCCTCCAGGATCACGTAGTCCGCATCGGGAAACTCCTCATACATTTTGTCAATGGTGCCGCAAACGGAGTGCCTCGGGGTAACGCCGTCGGATTTGAGCACCTGCTCGGTCACCGTACCGCCGCCGATTCCATAGTTTTTGAAGGTCATATCGTTCCACTCGGCAATTCTCGTGGCCCAGTTGCCCCAGACCTTGGAGCCCTGGCAGATTGAGTCGCCGTTCCAGACGATCGTTTTTCCCTGCAATTTGTTGAGTTCTTTCATACGAACACTTCCTTTCGAGAATTTACTGTCATTGTATCACCGCAACAAAAAAATGTCAATAGCTTTTACACATCGACCGCTTCTGCGGCGTGAAACTCCTGAGCTCCCACAATAGCAAGCAGCTCCTCTGTGCTTTGCGCATCATCGTACGTGGAATAGCGCACGTGCAACACGTCCCCTTGGTGGATCGCTTTGCCACCGTGCTCGTCCACCATCGCGCGCTTGCGTTCGGCATGGCGCACCGAAAGAACGAACAGATTGACGGGCCAGAAGATATCGCGGATCTGCTTGCCAATGGCAAACGCACCCTTTTGCACCGTCACGTAGGTGTCGATCACGCGGGACGTGCGATGCTCGTTGAGTTCCTCGATGCGGTTGTCCAACACCACATCATTGATCGACTTGGCCTCGAAGATCTCCGTGATCATAAAGGAAACTGCGGCCACAACGATCACGTAAAAGACGTTGTCGTAGCAACCCAGTGCCTCCACCGCGAACACAATGGCTGTGAGCGGCATCTTCATCATCGCAGAAATGCAGGCCGTGATGCCCATCACAAGCAATACCACGTAGTATGCCTCTCCCATGCCGAATGCGGCGACTGCCGCCTTGGCCACGAGCGAGGACAACACCGCACCAATGGCGAGAATGGGGAGGAAAATACCGCCCGTCAAGCGGTTTGTGTTAGCGCAGAAGGTGAGCGTCATACGCACCGCAAGGATCAGGAAGAGTGCCAGCACCGTGGGGGAACTTTCAAACAGCGAAAGGATCAGTTCGTGACCCGTGGAAATGAAGGAGTAGGAACAAAGTCCCAGGATCAGCGTCAATGCGAAAACAAAAAAGATGCGGTAACGGTGTCGGATCGTCTTCAATTTCACGTTGAAAAGTGTGCGGATCACGCGGTAATAAGAAAGGAACAAGACGGCGAAAAAACCGATGACCACGCCGATAAGCAGTGGGATCCAGATGTCGCGCACGGACAGTCGGACGATCTGCATTCTGGGGAACAGCGAGGTGCTCACACCCAAAAGCGGCGCGATCAGTTCCGTGGTAAGGTGCGCAAACATCACCGAGGTCGAGGCCACGATAAGAATCGTGGGAGAGATGCGCTGATGCGCCTCCTCGATGGCGAACAGCACGCCCGAGATCGGTGCGCCCGTCGCAGTGGAAAAACCCGCGCAAGCGCCACCCGTCATGGCATATCTGTCCCAGGCCTTGTTCTTTTTCGCAAAGGTGTAGACACTGCCGCGACCGATCGCCGTGCCCATCTGCACCGACGGTCCCTCGTTGCCAAGCGGCACGCCGAACAAGAAGGACGTGAGCGACATAAGGAATACGCCCACCACGTTGCGGAGCCACTTAAAGGGAATGATGCCGCGCAGAATACCGATCGAGGTCGGAATACCGCCGCCGCGCAGGTTGGGGATATTGCGATAGATATACCCGAACAGCCACGCGACAAAAAACATCACCAAAAGCACGGCGGGCACGAAATACCAGTGCTCGCGGAGCAGGTGATACCCGCTTTCCGAGAGCGCGATCACGTGCTTTGCGCACAACTTATACAGATTGACCGCAAGGGCCGTGAAGATGCCCGTAACCGAACCGAAGACCACGGCAGGAAACATCAGATTGATAAAATACTTTCTTTTTCCGCTTCTTACCATTGCTTCACCCCCTTGTTCGGTTACCTATATTATATCAAACGCGCGAAGAAATAGCAACACCCATTGACTTTTTCGCTTTTATCTATACAATAAGGGTGTACTTCATTTCCCAAAGGAGACAGGATATGCTACTGATCAAAAAAGGGCACATACTGCCTATGGCAGGCGCCGATATCGAGAACGGTTGCGTTCTGATCGGCGATGACAGAAAGATCGTGTATCATAGCGAAGCATAATCATAACCACCAACACTGCTGGTGGTTTTCATTAAACAATGAAAACGCCCAACGCAATAGGGCGATGTCCTTAGCGGAGAATTAACATTTTGACAAAAGTGCAAGCATCGCATTTGGCTAGTCAAACGAATTATGGGCTAAGCCCAAACCCTTATAACTAGCAGAAAGAGAGAACAAACGGTTCGTAGCCGAAATGTTCTCTCTTTTTCTGTTAGTGAAGTTTTCGCTAATGCGAAAGTGAAGTTGCTATGCAGTGAAGTTTGTGCTACGCACAAGTGAAGTTAAGTTTGCCCACCACTTCGCCGTCAGGCGAAACTTCACTCACGAAGTGAACTTCACTATCGAAGATAACATCACTTGCCCGAAGGGCAAACTTAGTTAGCGTGATACTCCGTTAAGAGTATCACGCTATGCGTTGGGCGTTTTTGTTAAGTTTCATCAGTTTTGCTGCCAAAATTCGTCTGCGAGCGGCAGTGTGAGCGCCACGTAAGAGGCAAATCCGTGATCCAAACCGCCCTTGCCGTCCCGATACTCCCACAGTGTGCCCGTAATGCGACACATGTGCAGGCAAAACTCCTCCAGATTTTTGGCGAGCAATGCCCCGTCCTGCATATCCAGGAGCACATTCATACGCAAATACAAGCCAATAAAGGCGTTCTTCGGGCAGAATTGATACTCACCCGCCTCAAACTTCTCAAAGTTTTGGATCACGTGCGCCTTGAGGGCGGCGTACCGAGGTGCATCCAGGTCGATGCTGCCGTACAGAATGGCGTAGTACTGGCACGCTTCGGAAATGTGCTTTTGGTTGACAAGCACGCCTTCCGCATCTCTCACGGCGTGGTCAACAAACACCTCGCCGTTAAAGGAACACGCCACCGTTTGGCGCCGTATTGCCTCGGCCCTTGGCAAAAACTCGGGACAGGAGAACGTGTCGGCCACGGCACACAGCACCGCCGCATACAGAAAGTTGGTGGGATAATTGACGTCCTGCGTCCAGGAATTGGCGTCCGACCACTCCACAAAATTCCAGGAGGGCAACCGCTCCAGGAGTCCGTCCTCGTTTTCGTGGCGTGCAAGAAAACGGAGCACACCCATCACCGACGGGCGGAAGATCTCCCTGTCCATATCGGGGCGGCGCTTCGTCAGATACTCGCAGACCTCCAGCACGTACCACATATCCCATTGCGGAATAAAGCGATCCTTCTGGGTGGGGGTGCTGGGGTAGCACATCGGCAAAGCGCCGTCCGGATAACTGCCGTCGTTTTGGAACAGCACGTAATTTTCGAGAAAAGCGTCCTCGATCGGCGTTTTGCCGTACAGAAAATACTCGGCGCGCCCCGCAAAATACGAATCGCAGAGCCAACCCGCGCGCTCGCGCGAGGGACAGTCGGTGAAAAGATCGACCGCGTTGTGTGCAAAGGTACGAAGCGCGGTCTGATAGATCTCGTTGTGCTCCGGGAAACGAAAATGGCGCTCGATCGCCTCGGACGTATCGCGCTCATACGAGCGACAACCGATGCTCCTTAACGTCAGCGAGCCGCTCTTCACAAAAACCGCCACGTGACGGAAGGTGCAGGGCTCAAAGGCCTCCTCCTTGGCATCACCAACGGGAAGCTTATACTCCAGCACGCTCTGCATATTCACTCTGCGGAAGGAAAAGTACTCCGTCTCGCACAGCTCGCTGAAGGCAAGGATCACGTCGCATTCCTCTGTCACATTC
Organism: Eubacteriales bacterium; assembly: GCA_045532805.1. GTDB lineage: Bacteria > Bacillota > Clostridia > Oscillospirales > CAG-272 > Firm-07. The sequence goes on along the minus strand of JAZSGQ010000045.1, from coordinate 3,287 downwards.
GCGCAAAAGCGCAAAAATCCGCACTCGATCCTGTCAAGATCCACCATCAGCCACTCGCCCGCCGAGAGCGAAACGGGCATCGTTCCCGCGCCGCAGCACACCCGCTTGTCCTATTTACCCACGTAACGGTAGGGTTTTTCCTCTATTTCTTCGGGAGCGAACAATCCGTATCTGTTCTCGTAATAAGGCGAAAAGCTATACGCATTCTCCTTTTCACCCGTTCCGAACTCGCCCGAATCAGCGCGCCCCTTCGGGTCCTCGACAAACACACCGCGACACGCGTAGCGCACCGTATCCTGCACCGCGCAGGCAGCATACGGAACTCGGCGCGCAATGAAGCGGACATCACCTGCCACACCGACTGTCTGTACGGCGCGATCCTCTCGGACGAGTGCCCCGCCGCGCTTGTCATACACCTCGCCGAAATGCCGTTGCGTGGAGAAGCGTTCCACGCGTCGCACGCGGTGCGCATTTTCATAACACGAAAAATCTCTGCCCGTATAGTGGGTAATTCCGCCGTTCTGCTCGATCTCCGCGCAAAGGAAGGAATCCTGCAGCACGGTGGAAAGAGTTTTGCAGCAATATCCTGCCACCTCGATCACGATCTCGTTCTCACCGCCGATCGCGAACGAGGCAAGATCGTATTCATCGACTCTTGCATACCCCCTCGCCGTGCGCGCAGGGCCGAAGCCAACAAACACGCCGTTCACTGTCAAACGGTAAAAATCCGCCGCGGCGATGCGTATTCTCGCACCGTCAAGGGACTTAACGGTCTCGCGGAACACAAGCAGGCGGTTGAGCTTGTCCTCTTCGCCCTCCAATCTCATCCATACGGGCATTGCACACTCAAACATATGTTCTCCTTCAGTTCAGCGGAACGTCCTCGATGCCGCCGTTCGAGATCCAAAGCGAATCGTCGGCAAGCATACGGTCCATCTCCTCGGCACGGTCGACCTTCTTTTTCTTGTCACGCAGCTCCTCATAGAAGTACTGCGTGGTGCCAAGCGTGAGCGGCGGGAAATAGTAGATGGTCTCCTCGGGCTTTTCGAAGCGATCGTACTGACCGCCAAGCAGTCCCTCGTGATCGGCTCCGCCCGACACGTACAGATCGTATTCTCTTGCAAGCGCAAGCGCGCGGCGGCGATCCGAGCCCTTCAGAAGCGAGTGCCACACCTCAATGCCATCAATGCCGTAATCGACCAGCGTCTTGACGTGGTCCAGACTGCCGTACGGCGGCATCGGGTGAGCAACGCAGGCAATGCCGCCCGCCTCGTGCACGAGCGCAATGAGCTCCTCGGTGTCCTTGGAACGGATATTCGACGGCACCGTTTTGCGGTATTTGCCATAGCAGGTTTCAAAAAAGTCCTCATATTCGAGGTCGGTGATCAGCCCCTTCGCCTTCATCGCGCGGAACACGTGCTCGTTACACAGCCAGGTGATGCCGCGATTGTAGTCAAGGACCTCCTGCCACGTGATCCCCTTGATATAGCCGATCTCCACGCCGCGGTGGAACAGTGCCTCGGTCTGGTCGGTCTCCTTTTTGGAGAGCAGGCGGAGGTATTCCTTCATCGCGGGATATTCGGGGTCGAAATGGAAGGCGGTGATGTGCATCGCGTGCCCCGTCTCTCTGAACTTGGTGGAAAACTCAATGCCAAGCATACATTCAAGGCCGCGTGCGCGGCACGCCGCGATCATCTCATCCGTGCCACTCACGGTGTCGTGATCCGTCAGCACGAGCGCGCAGTAGCCCTCCTCTTTTCCGATTTGCGCAAGCTCATCGGGAGAATACACTCCGTCGGAATGTGTGGAATGTGCGTGTAAGCTGGCATATACCTTCATCACTTCTGTCATAGCTTCCCCCTCGTGCGCCCTCGGGCGCGGTTTGTTATCCGTATTATAGCACATACACCGTTTGTTGTCAACGGCGGTGTTTTCGCCACCAAGCAAAAAAAGACCCGTGAACGGGTCTTTTTTTACAGGTTGAGCAGCAACAGGGCAGCCACGGCGAGGACGATCCCCGCGATGCATCTTCTGTTGATCCGTTCCCCGAAGAATACGGAGGATAAAAAGAGCGAGATCAAAGCGCCGAGCTCGTGACGCCGAGCGGACACCTTTGCGCGTTCTTGACCGACTCGATCGCCACCTTTATCGCATACTCGTCTACGTTTTGAGGTGCCCAGTCGATCTCCTGCGCATCTATCCCCGTGATCGTGCTGATAAAGGCAAGCGCCGCAATATACCGCCCCTTGTCAACACTCAAATGGTAGCAATCCCTTGTCAGCAGGCCGATCCTTGACGTGCGCGCGTTTTCGATCGCCGTTCCCGTAGGCACCAAAAGATCGATCAAGGGGTTCGCCACGACCATTTCGCGCGTCACCTCCTCGAGCTTTTCGCGCATCAGAGCCATATTGCCGCCATAAGAGATGATCTCGTGATGCTGACGCGTGCTCTCGCCGAGCCAGGTCAGATTGAAGGCGATCCTGGTGCGCGATGGCGCCAGCGCCTTCAGATACTCGATCAACGGCGTAAGATTGTGATAACATTCGCGAGACGTGTAGCGACTGTCCCCCTTGGTTCCGTGCTGTATGGCGATCCAGTCCCAATCGTCGCTCTTCACCGCATCGCTGATCTTGTATTCGAGAGTGGAGCTCCATCCCTCACCCTCGTTCACGCTGTATTTATAGACCGCGAGATCCTGAACGGCGTGATCGTAGTGCATATCGATCGAGCAGCCGCCCACGTACAGGACTCCAAGCTTGACTCTTTGCACTCCCAGAGAGCGTGCGACCTCTGCCGCATACTCCATAGTATCCTCGGCAAAGCTGTTTCCCACAAACAAAAGCTTCAGGGATCCGATCCTGCTTTTCATAAAAAGCACCGCCTTTCTCCAATACGCCTCCATCATAGCACAAAAACGCGGCTCGGTCAATACGCTTTTGCGAATTCGCGATTCGGAGCCAGAGGGGAGCCAACGAAAAAAGACCGCCTCGCGGCGGTCACGGCGCGCTTGAACCATGTGTCTTGTTTCGGCGTTGCCGAAACGACAAGCCGCAAGCGGCTTGCGACCCTGTTCGCGACCAGCCGCGAGCAGGGTCTCGCTACGCCTCAAACTCAGTAGGGGGAGCCAACGAAAAAAGACCGCCTCGCGGCGGTCGCTGTAAGACTTGAACCACGTGACTTGTTTCGGCGTTGCCGAAACGACAAGCCGCAAGCGGCTTGCGACCCTGTTCGCGGCCAGCCGCGAGCAGGGTCTCGCTACGCCTCAAACTCAGTAGGGGGAGCCAACG
>JAZSGQ010000001.1:0-15043 GCA_045532805.1 Eubacteriales bacterium | reverse complement strand
GCGAGCGCTTTGTGGCAGACCTCTTGCGCGAGATGAAGGTGGACACCAAGTATATCATCGTCAGCGAGTCGGGTGCGTCGGTCTACTCCGCCTCCAAACTCGCCGCCGAGGAGTTCCCCGAGTTCGACGTGATGCAACGCTCCGCCGTTTCCATTGCGCGCCGCCTGCAGGATCCGCTTGCGGAACTTGTGAAGATCGATCCCAAGGCCATCGGCGTGGGTCAGTATCAGCACGATATGAAGCCCGCCTTACTTGACGAATCGCTCTCGGGCGTGGTCGAGGACTGTGTGAACAGTGTGGGCGTTGACCTCAACACCGCATCGCACTCTCTGCTTTCGTATATTTCGGGCATCAATGCCGTGAGCGCGAAAAACATCGTGAAGTACCGCGAGGAAAACGGCGAGTTCAAGAGCCGTGCCGAGGTGCTCAAGGTGCCGCGTATCGGCGCCAAAGCATACGAGCAGTGCGCAGGTTTCCTGCGCGTGCCCGGTTCGCGCGAATTGCTGGATAACACGGGCGTTCACCCCGAATCCTATAAGGCCGCACACGCCCTTCTGGAGCGTTTCGGTTACACCAAGGAGGATATCCGTGTGGGTAAACTCGGCGGAATCGGCGGAAGGATTCGTGCCGAGGGCGCCGCTGGGATCGCCGCAGAACTCGGCGTCGGTGAGCCCACGCTTTTGGATATCGCCGCAGAACTGGAAAAGCCCGGCCGCGATCTGCGCGACGACTTCACGCCCCCCGCATTGCGCGAGGACGTGCTTGAAATGTCCGACTTGCAGGAAGGTATGATGCTCACGGGTACCGTGCGCAACGTCATCGACTTCGGCGCGTTCGTGGATATCGGCGTGCATCAGGACGGTCTTGTGCACATCTCCGAACTTTCGGATCGCTTCGTCAAGCACCCCCGCGAGGTCGTTTCCGTGGGCGACATCGTGCAGGTGCGCGTGCTCTCGGTCGACCTGAAAAAAAAGCGCATCGCGCTTTCGATGAAAAAGCCGAAGGAGCAAAATAAAAAGGGTTAAACCGTTCATAAATGAACAAAAGATTTCGCGCCGACACGAAAAATCGTTACGAAACGTTCATTTTCTGCACGGGGTGCTTGTGCACCTTGTACAAACGGGGAATGGAAATTTTGGAGATTTACCCTCTTCCTTTTATACGCGAAATTTGCTATAATATTATTTGTTAGAATATAGGGCCTACTATCCCTTTTCAAGGAGGATTTACACATGGCAAGCTTGTCGCTCAGACATATTTACAAGAAGTACCCCGGTGGCGTTACCGCCGTTTCCGACTTCAACCTGGAGATCAAGGATAAGGAATTTATCGTTTTCGTTGGTCCTTCCGGTTGCGGTAAGACCACGACGCTGCGTATGGTCGCAGGTCTTGAGGAGATCACCGAAGGTGAGTTGTTCATCGGTGATACGCTCGTGAATGACGTGGCACCCAAGGATCGTCAGATCGCGATGGTGTTCCAGAACTACGCTCTGTACCCCCATATGTCCGTGTTTGACAACATGGCATTCGGTCTGAAGCTGAACAAGACTCCCAAGGAGGAGATCAAGCGCCGCGTAGAAGAGGCAGCCCGTATTCTTGATATCACCCACCTGCTCGACCGTAAGCCCAAGGCACTTTCGGGCGGTCAGAAGCAGCGTGTAGCACTTGGTCGTGCTATCGTGCGTAACCCCAAGGTATTCCTTCTGGACGAGCCGCTTTCCAACCTGGACGCAAAGCTCCGTGCCACGATGAGAACCGAGCTTACCAAACTTCACAAGAGAGTGGAAACCACCTTCATCTACGTTACCCATGACCAGGTCGAGGCAATGACCATGGCAACCCGTATCGTCGTTATGAAGGACGGTCTGATCCAGCAGGTCGACACGCCCCAGAACCTGTATGACAACCCCGTCAACCTCTTCGTTGCGGGCTTCATCGGTACGCCCCAGATGAACTTCATCAACGGCACGCTGACCAAGGAGAAGGGCTCCGACGACGTATACTTCAACTTCGACGGCAACTCCATCAAACTTCCCGCAGAGAAGGCCTCCAACGAGGCACTTCAGGAGTACATCGGCAAGGAGGTCATCGCAGGCCTTCGTCCCGAGTGTATCCACGACGCGCCCATGCAGCTTGAGGTCTTCAAGGACAGTTGCATCGACGTTGACGTTGACGTGACCGAATTGATGGGTGCTGAGATCTATCTCTACCTCAACAGCTACGACCGTCGCCCCAAGGAGGGTATGTCCAGCGGCAAGGAGATCACCGACGATCCCACGAGAATGATCGCACGTGTTTCCTCTCGCTCCACCAGCCGTGCAGGCGATCAGATCCGCGTGGCTCTCGATGTGTCCCGTATCCACATCTTCGACAAGGATACCGAGCGTTGCATCGTTCACTAATGATGAATCAAACGCCCCTGCTTTTGCAGGGGCGTTTTTTCATGCCGCGGAAGGAAATCCGTGCGAGGAATATTGACATGGCGAGGGAAATGCGGTACAATATAATAGATAAAAAGTAAAGGAGGGGATCGGAATGACCGTATACGAAACACAATACAAAAGCACCGTGACGCGCATTGCGATCTCGCTCTTATTATTCGAGGGACTCTTTATGGCGCAGGGCACGGTGCTCGGCGTGCTCGCCGTTCTTGCCGAGAGTCTTTCCGGCGTTGCCTTTACGGTGGTCTATGAACTGATCAGCGCTATACTGTACGCCGTCACCTTCTGTGCGCCCGTTCTGCTTTACCGCCGCCTTTCGCGCAACGTGCCCGTTCAGCCGATGCGTATGCACTGCAAGATGCCGCGCGAAACGATCGCGTGTATCTTGTTCGGCATGGCCGTGGTCGCTGTGGCGGCGCAGATCAACGCCGCACTGGTCAGTGTCTTTAACTATTCCTCCTTCTCCGAGGAGGTGCTCTGGGACACCCCCACCACCAATTACGAACTGGTGTTGATGTTCCTTTCGATTGCCGTTGTTCCCGCTTTTGTGGAGGAATTTTTGTTCCGCGGATTGATCCTTTCCAATCTCTTGCCCTACGGACGCACCACGGCGATCCTTGCAAGCGCCGTGCTCTTTGGCATCATGCACCAGAACGTCGAGCAGATCTTCTATGCCACCGCCGCAGGCGTGGTCATCGGTTGGGTCTACGTGCGTACGCAGTCCATCTGGCCTTGCATTCTGTTGCACTTCTGTAACAACTTCAAATCCGTGTTGCAAACGGCACTGATCGAGCGTTTGCCCGCGAACACCGCAAATGCCGTACTGTACGCTATTGAGGGCGCGCTGTTGCTTGCTGCTGTGATCTCTGCGCTGTATTTGTTCCTTCGTGAGCGCCACAAGCGCGATGACGTGCGCCGCACGGGCGTTTTCCTTCGTGAAGTGGAGCCCGACGTTGACTATATCGAGTGCCCTGTAGCACCCGCGCGCCGCGTGCGACTGTTCTTCACGGTGCCCATGATCATTTTCCTGGCAGTGTGCCTGGTGCAAGTCGTGAGTCTCATTTTGCTTGCGCTTTTGTACTCCTGGGGGCTGTATGCTATATAACGAAACAGACGTGAAATGGATGCGAATGGCCTTGGCCGAGGCCGAAGCCGCCGCCGCCCAGGGCGAGCCGCCCATCGGTGCCGTGCTGGTGCGTGAGGGCGAATTGATCGCCGCCGCGCACAACCACCGCGAGCGGGATCACGACGTCACCTCGCACGCCGAGATCGAGGTCTTGCGTGCGGCGGGTGCCAAGCGGGGCGACTGGCGTATGAGTGATTGCACGCTCTACGTCACGCTTGAGCCCTGTCCGATGTGCGCGGGCGCGATCCTTGCCGCACGTGTCGGACGCGTGGTATACGGCGCAAAGGACGCTGTGGCGGGCGCGCTTGGCAGTGTGCTCAATCTGCCGCGTTTTCCGCTCGGTGCACACCCTGTGGTGGAACAAGGGTTGCTCGGTGACGAGGCGCGCGAGATGTTGCAACGCTTTTTCAAGCAAAAAAGGAAATGAAAAAAGCAGCGTGATGGTGAGCCATCACGCGGCTTTGCTTTATACCTTGTATTCCAACAGTTGATCGGGTGTTACGCCAAGAACGGTAGCGATCGCACAAAGTTCCATGTCGGTAACCGTTCGGGAATAATCCTCGATACGGGAAATAGAGTCGCGACACACGTAGACGCCCTGCGACTCCAGCATATTCGATAGCGTCTGCTGACGCATATGCTTTTCATCCGCCATTTTTTGAGATTCGTGCCGATTAGATTTTTCTTATTCGTGTCAATGATACGAGCCATAGGTTCACTCCGCCTGCATAGTTTGTAACACAAGACGCGTTTTTAGGGTATTATCTGATACTGTGCTTTCTGGAAATGAAGTGGTACACGATGCCAACCAGCACGACGAGTGCGATCAGACCGAGCAATACGTAGAAGCAGGTTTCCCACTCCCAAAGGTCGGAAATGACGCCGAGACTGTACATACTGATGGTGCTACCCAGGTAGCAGAAGCCGTTGAGCACGCCTGCCAACTTGCCCGAATTTACCTTGCTCTTGAGTTGCAGGGGAACCATGCTGACAATGATGTTGTCAATGCCCGCCATCAGTGCCGAGATGAGCGCAAAGGAGATCACGGTGATGATGAGTGCCGCAGTCGAGCCCTCCCAAACGAAGGAGAAGGCGATCACAAGGCCCATCAGTGCAGCAGACATCGCGAACATCAGCGTGCAGGTGCCGATATACTTTTTGACGAGGTTGTAGAGTTTGACGGCGAAAACGGTGCCGGGAATGGCAAGCAGGGGAAGGAGAAGCGTGAGCAGAATGGAGAGCCAGTCCTGCGTGCCGTACAGGGCATTGAGGATATCGGGTGTCCAGGTGGTGAGGCCGTCCTTGACAAAGTTGTTGACCACGGCAAAGAAGGCGAGTACGCAAACAAGGAGCATCAGCACTCTCTTGGTGATGCTGATCGTGTCACCCTGTTCGATCTTGGCTTCCTTGACGAGCTGTGCCTCTTCTTCCTCGCATTCGCGGCGGAGAGTGGGCACAAGGCGCTCAAAGCTGAAGATCCAGATCACGGCAATGGAAAGCAGCAGAACGGACGCCACGGCGAAGGACCAGCGGTAATCCAATACTGCCGTAAACAGGGCACTGATGCCGTAAATGAGGAAAGTGCCCGTTGCCACGGTGGTACCCATCACAACGATGGCTCTGTCGATCTTGTCCTTCTTCATCGTTTCGGAGAGAAGGCGAATGAGCGTGGGCCAAAGGAAGGACATCACGATGCCGTTGATGAGCCAGAAGTACTTGAGTAAAGCAAAGTTGGGGCAAAAGCCGACCAACACGTTCATGGAACTTGCCACCAGCAAGCAGGTGAACACCACGTACTTGACGTTGTATTTCTTGCAGAGGATACCGTTGACGATCTGTCCGATGCCGTATGCAAAGAAGAAGAACGTGGACACAAGGCCCGTTTCGGCATTCAGAACGCCAAAGGCGTCACCGATGGGCTTGATGTTTGCGCCGTAGCTGAGCTTTCCGATGTAAGAGCAGGTGTATACCACCCAGCACAGGATAAGAAGCAGTGTGGATTTGCTGAATCGGGACTTACTGTTGCAACATTGACTCTGACTGTCCATGAGAAACGTGTTACCTCACTTTTTTAAAATTGTTGTGCTGCACAAAAAATGCACAGCGGTTATATAGTAGCAATTATATGTTAATAAACCAAGTGTATGGCATGAACAAACCTTGAACTCATGATACCCAAACAAAGAGAGGGGGGCGGAGACGGCTCAATCGCGCTCAATGCAGCCGCGTTGGAGCGCTCCAAGAAAGCCCGTGGTGCTGAAAATGCGGTAGTCGCCCACGGCCATACCCGTGTCGATCGGGCGGTGCCAGGTATCGTCACCTGCATAGATCTGCGCGGGGACGGGTGCTACGATGCACACCTTGGTGTGGTCGCTTTCAAAATCAAAGTGGTAGCTTGTGGTCCATGAGAGCAGTTCTACGCGGCGAAATCGCAGGGAATGCGTGCAATATACCACGCCGCTCTCGTGGAAAAAGAGTGAGCAATGGCGGCGCATTGAGGCAAACAGTTTGCAATCGTACGTCTTGCCGTTCGCCACTACCGTAAAATTGATCTCATCGCCAAGGCGGAAAAGCGAGCGGAAGGGGCGCTTGATGCGCGTGTGCGTGAAGCCGTATTCGCGGCAAAGTGCGTGCAGGCCACGAAAAAGCCGCTTACGGATACGCACTGCCCGCAAAAAGAGCCAGAGCCACACACCACCCACAATAAGGAGAACGAGGAACGCGGGGAGCCACCAACGCACCGAGCCGATCAGTTCCAAAACATACCAGAAACTGATGACGGTGGGCACAAAGAAGGTCAGTGCAAAGCCGCCGATCACGTAGATAGCGAGCAAAAGCAATACGCGCCATACAAGCGTGCTCTTGCGGTAGCCGCGTCGGAGTGCGCGGCGCTCTGCCGCGCTGATACGATCCGCGCCGCCGTCAGCAAAGCCGCGTGTGCCGCCAAGGCGTGTCGCGCCGTAAGGATTTGCGCCCGCCACGTGGGCGATCATCAAGGGCAGGTCTGCGCCCTCTTTGGTGATCTCACCGCGTGCGCCGCGCTCGTCCGTGTGCTTTTGCCACGCAGAAAGCCGCGCCCACAGCATAAGCAACGTGAGCAAGGGGAGCACGATGAGCGAGATCCATAACTTGATCTCAAGGCGGCCGTACTCACCGCCGTCAAAGAGCCACGCGGCAAGCGTGCCGTACCCTGCTTCAAAGGGGAGAAACGAGGCAAGCGCCAGTATCACACCGAGTTCGATCTGAAATTCGCGCGTGCGAAGCACGCGCCACACGCGCACGGGGAGCGAGAGCGAGGGCTCCGCGCCAAGGGCGCTGTTCACTTCGCCGTCTTCCTCGGCAAAGGTGCGCGCCATGCTGAAAAAGATAAAAGGGAGCATCACGGTGCGGATTATGTGCGTGATGGACGTGTCATTTGGCAATTCGGAGAGGTGCGTACTGCGGAACGCGTAGGCGGCCATAGCCCAGATAAACAGGAATGCGGCGTAAAGCCCCAGCGTCCGCATGATGCGTAAGAATATCGCAAGAGCGCGTCTGGAATCGTCTGTCATACTGTTGTCCTTTCTTTACTGTGCGTCGCAAAGAAGTGCGAGTGCCTCCTCCTTGACGGTGTTGAATATCTCCCAATCCTCAGCAAAGAACGGAACGTCCGTGCGTGAGAGTTGATAATAGGTTGCGGGGTCGGTGATATGGAGCACGCGCCCTACCAGTGCCGTGACTGCCGCATCGCCCAGGCGGTCGCGCAAGGATTCCAGGATCTCGTGGTCGGCAAGACCGCGTTGGAGATTCTTGTAGCGGAGCGAGAGCAGTACGTCGCCGTTATATGCGGGATAGACAAAGTTGGTGTCGCCTGCTTCCCAGCGGCTTGCGCGGATCTCGCGGCGCGGATCCTCGGGCCAGACAGTGTAGTTCCAGCGCAGGAATCCGTCGAAACGGAAGGCGCTGGTGAGGGGGCCGACCATGCGACATTCGGTCAGCGGTGCACGCAGGTATTGATTCGGGCGGATCGAGCCCGTGCAAACGTACCATAAATAGCGCTTTTCGGGGTATTTCTCACGGTAGTACTGCAGATCGTCAAAGCCCTTGAAGGCGGCGCGAAGGTGCGGTACGAAATCGTCAATGCGGTCACCAAACTCTCCGATGAACTCTACGTGATTGATCGCGGTCTTGAGACGGAAGGCGGGCGCTACTTCGTGCAAGAGGTCAAGACTCTTGCGGTATTTTTCCACGTCGGAGGGCTCGTCGGCGGCCACGCGCACGCGCTCGATCTGTCCTGTTTTTATGAAATATTGCTCGATGGCGCGCGTGTAGTCGGTGATGTCCGAGAGTGTGCGCATATATTTCATACACCCGTCCACCTCGTCATAGTAACGGATGCGGATGCACTCGGGGTGCTCTTCGCAAAGTTGATTCGGGATACGCGTCCAGATGTTCACAAGACCGAAGACCTCAATGTCACCGCTGATCCCGACTGCCGTGCACAGGTCGATGTAGCGTTGCATGGCGGAAAAATCATAGCGGAAAACGCCGTCCGCACCGCGCGTGATCGAGACCATGGAAAATTCGAACAGATTACCGCCGAATTCCTGGTACTCAAAGCAACTCTGTCCCGCCCACGGGATCTCACTCACGCAAACGGTGATGGATCTCTGCCCGAGCGCGGCAAGCGTGTCCGCGTACTTGGCAAGCACAGCAAAGTGCGCGTCGCTCCACAGTGCCACGTCGTGCTTGCGCGCAATGTTCGAGGTATGTTGCCACAGATCAAGATAAAATCTGCGCTCGGTGGGTACGGGGAGCGTGTGATCCATGATGCGAAGGGGCATCGTTGCGCTTGCAATCGGCTTTTCATCTTCAAAATACTTTGAGGCATAAAGCGAAACGTTGATCTCATACTCGCCGGGTGTCGCATCGGCGGGGACATTTGCCTCGACCCAAACGCCCGTGGGTTTGTGCGGATCACTTTCGCGCACGTCGGTATTAAGGAGCATATCGGCCTTTTGGACGTTGTCGTCGTCGGTGAGGAACTCCTCTAACTGTACGCGCACGGGGAACGGAGCTTTTACGTCAAGACGCAGACGGATATGTTCCTTTTTGCCTGTAATGTGCTTGTCGCCGCGCGCGGAAAACCACTCGCCGCGGCTGGTGCGGACACTGTAATACTCGTCCGCGTTCAAAATGACCTGAAAGGCCGCGCTATCGCGCTTGGCGCATACCAGGTGCGAGGGCGCGATGGGGGCCTTGGCAGCGTATTGAAGTGAGAGTTTGTAGGCCTCGTTGGCCAGCTGCATGGTGATCATCGGTAATTCCTCCCTCGCGGCAGTTCTATCACTTCCATTATATCATCGCGCGCGCGTGGTGTCAACAAAAAAAGAAGGGCGTGAACGCCCTTCTTTTTCGTATATTCGTTACGCCAGACGCTTTTCCAGGCGCTCGCGGATCGCCTTGATAAAGGCGTCGGAGTTGACTGCTTCAGTCTTGGTGCCGGGTACCACAAGTCCCACAAGGTCCTTGGTCATCACGCCGTCATTCAGCGTGTCGATGCACGCACCCTCCAACTGATCGGCGAAGTTCACAAGGTCGGCAAGACCGTCGAGTTCGCCTCTCTTGCGCAGTGCGCCCGACCATGCGTAAATGGTCGCAATGGGGTTGGTGGAGGTCTGCTCACCCTTGAGGTGGCGGTAGTAGTGGCGCGTCACCGTGCCGTGTGCCGCCTCGTACTCGTATTTGCCGTCGGGCGAAACCAGTACCGAGGTCATCATCGCAAGCGAACCGAACGCGGTAGAGACCATATCGCTCATCACGTCGCCGTCATAGTTCTTGCATGCCCAAATAAAGCCGCCTTTACTGCGGATCACGCGCGCCACGGCATCGTCGATGAGGGTGTAGAAGTAACAAATGCCTGCGGCCTCAAATGCGTCCTTGTACTCATTGTCATAGATCTCCTGGAAAATGAGTTTGAAGGTCTGATCGTATTGCTTTGAAATGGTGTCCTTGGTCGAGAACCAAAGGTCCTGCTTGGTGGAAAGCGCGTAACGGAAGCAGGCGTGTGCAAAGGAGCGGATCGAACTGTCCTTGTTGTATGCACCCTGCAATACACCCGCACACTCAAAGTCATACACCGTCTCGCGGAAGGAAACATTGCCGTCCTTGTCGGTGAAGACCAGTTCTGCCTTGCCCTCGGTGGGCACGCGGTATTCGGTGGCCTTGTAGATATCACCGTAAGCGTGACGGGCGATGGTGATGGGGGCTTCCCAGTTGCGCACAGCGGGGCGGATCGAATCAATGAGAATGGGGGCGCGGAACACCGTGCCGTCCAGGATCGCGCGGATCGTGCCGTTGGGCGACTTCCACATCTCGGTGAGGTTGTACTCCTGGACACGCTGTTTGTTGGGCGTGATGGTCGCACACTTCACGGCCACGCCGTACTTCTGCGTGGCATAAGCGGAATCAAAGGTCACCTGATCCTTGGTGCGCTCGCGCTCGGGAAGGCCCAGATCGTAGTACTCCGTGTTCAGATCGACAAAGGGGAGCAGCAACTCGTCCTTGATCATCTTCCACAGAATTCTTGTCATCTCGTCGCCGTCCATTTCGACAAGCGGCGTGGTCATTTGAATCTTCTTAAAATTTTCCATCTTCAATACCTCCGAATCTTGGAAAAAATTATAGTAAAATTAGAAAATCTGTCGAATTATTTGGAAATTACTTGTTTTGCGCGGCGTAGTAGTTCATCAGGCAACCGCGCAGAATGATTTCCTTCTCGTTTTCGGTCAGGCCCTTCACGTACAGCGTGATATCCTCTGTATCTCCGTTTGCACGAATGACCTTTGCGGCGAAGGACTCGCGTCCCGCCGCGATGCCCTCACGAACGTCGGGCACGAACACGAAATCTCCTTCCTCATACGGGAAGGGTTGCTTCTTATCCAGCGTGAAGGGGAGAATGCCCCAGTTGATGCAGTTGGAGCGGTAGCGCTTGGTGGCGAATTCATAGCAGATATTGGCAAAGCCGCCCAGCACCTTCTGGCAGGAGGCCGCCTGCTCACGTGCAGAGCCGTCACCGGGCTTGTTTGCAAATACGCAAGAGCCAAACTGCGTGGCGGGAGCCAGCGCGTCGGCGTCGCCCACGCGCGAGAGTGCCAGGCGTACTTTTTCGGGTATGTTACCCGCGCGGCGCGCGGCCTCGTCGGCGGCAACCGCCTTGGAGCGTCCCACGTATTCGGGACAACGGCGGGAAAGCGCAAATTCGGACAGACGCAAGGGGTTGGAACGGTAGGACGAGGTCTCGCCCGAGGGGATCAACTCGTCCGTGGTGGTCACTGGATCGTGAATGACGGCGGCGAGCTCAAGCAGTACGTTGTCTGCAAGCTCGTACATCTTCGGCCAATCGGTGATGTTGGGACCGAGAATGAGTTCCGCACCGGCATCTGCCTTACCAAAGCCGTAATATACACGCTTTTCGTAGACCGAACGGTCGTAGTGATAGGTGTGCTTCTTGTGCTTGTAGGCGATGTCGGTCGCGGCGGTGATGATACCGCCGTTGGAGGCGGTTGCCGCGATACTGCGCGCGTCCATCAGTGCCACGCCCGAAAGTTGTCCCTCGCCGGGCTTGGAGCCTTCACGGTTGGGGAAGTTGCGCGTGGTGTGGCGGAGCGACAGGCCGTTGTTGGCAGGCACGTCACCCGCACCGAAGCAGGGGCCGCAGAACGAGGGCTTGATGACCGCGCCGTTTGCAAGCAGATCGGCAGAAACGCCGATGCGCGTGAGTTCAAGAGAGACGGGAATACTGGTGGGATAGATCGAGAGCGAGAAATAGCCGTTGCCCACGTCGCCCGTTTTCAGGATTGAGGAGGCCTCGTCGATACTATCGAACATACCGCCCGCGCAACCCGCAATGATGCCCTGATCTGCCAGTACGGAGCCGTCGGGCTGTACCTTGGAAACAAGGTCAAGACCCGCCTTGGTGCCGAATTTCTCGGCGGCCTCGGCCTCCACCTCGGCAAGCAGTTCGCGTGCGTGCTCGTTGAAGTAGTGAATGGTATAGGCACGGGAGGGGTGGAAGGGAAGCGCGATCATGGATTCCATCTTGGAAAGGTCGATCTCCACCATGCGGTCATAGTAGGCGATCTTGCCGGGCTCCAGTTTCTTGTAGTCCTCGGGGCGTCCGTGTGCGCGGTAGTGACGTTCCACCACGTCGTCGGTGCGCCAGATCGAGGAAAGACACGTGGTCTCCGTGGTCATCACGTCGATGCCGTTACGGAAATCCATCGGCAATTCTGAAACGCCGGGGCCGACAAACTCCAGCACGCGGTTCTTGACAAAGCCGTTTTCAAAGGTTGCGCCCACCAGTGCAATGGCCACGTCGTGCGGGCCGATACCCTTGCGGGGCTTGCCCTTGAGGTAGACCATGACTACCTCGGGGGTGGGGATATCGTAGGTGTTGCAGAGCAGCTGCTTGACAAGTTCGGGGCCGCCCTCGCCCACCGCCATCGTGCCGAGCGCACCGTAGCGGGTGTGGCTGTCCGAGCCCAGGATCATCGCGCCGCACTTTGCCATTTCCTCACGGGCGAAGGAGTGGATGACGCTCTGGTTGGCGGGCACGTAGATGCCGCCGTATTTCTTGGCCGCAGAGAGGCCGAACACGTGATCGTCCTCGTTGATGGTACCGCCCACCGCGCAAAGCGAGTTGTGGCAGTTGGTCATGGCGTAGGGCATCGGGAATTGCTTAAGGCCGCTGGCGCGCGCCGTCTGAATGATGCCCACGTAGGTGATATCGTGCGAGAGCATCGCGTCAAAGCGGATGTTGAGCTGTTTCTCGTCGCCCGAAATATTGTGTGCCTGCAGAATGGAGTAAGCGATGGTATTTTTGCGTGCCACCTCGGGGGCGAGCGACGCGCTGGCGGTCGGTTTGCCGTCCACCAGGTACATACCGTGATCGGTGAGTTTGATCATAGGGTGGAAACCTCCTTTTTTCAAAACAGTAATATTATATAATATTTCGTGCGCAAAGTCAAGCAGGGTCGGTACGGTTTGTGCGTTTTGCAAGGTGTGGTGAGGCGCAAGGCCGCGCCGTTTGGTGATATGGCACGCGAGAAACTTTTTCCGAAAGCCCGCGCGCGCTTGACACGCCCGTGCGCGCGTGCTACAATGGAGATAACCTGCATAAGGAGGACTTTTATGGAGCTGATGCAACGCTTTGGGTGTGTTTACACCGATGAATACGTGGACGGGTATATCGAGCAGATGGTGAAGCACAAGGGCTCCTGCGACAACGTCTGGATCCCCACGTCCTACAACTATCCGTCTCTTGAAAAGCACCGCGAGTATGCCGATTTCTGGAAGCGCACGGCCGAAAAGCTGCGCGCGGCGGGCATTGGCGTGTCGCTGCAGATCAGCAACACGCTCGGCCACGGGGACAGACCCTACGGCGACTGTGAGGGGCTCGTATTCGAGGGCTCTCCCGTTCGCGTAATGGTCGGCCCCGACGGTGAAAGTGCCCTCACCTGCTTTTGCCCCCGCGATCCCTTCTTCAAAAATTACATGGAGACCTCGGTGAGCTACTACGCCGAGATCCAGCCCGAGCAGATCTGGGTGGATGACGATTTTCGCGCCAGGGGGCACGGTGCTGCGCGCTTCGGTTGCTTCTGCGATCACTGCATTTCTGACTTTAACACGGCAAACGGTACGAGTTTTTCGCGTGAGGAGCTGGTAAGCAAGGTGCTGTACGGCGATCTTATCTGGCGCGAAAAATGGATCGCGTTCACGCGCGAGAGCCTGACCACAATGCTCAAGGACCTCGCGGCGGCGGTGCACAAGGTGGCGCCCAAGGCCATTTTCTCGTATCAGCACGGGGGCTACGGCTCCTATACGGGCTACTCGCTTGATTTCGTATTCGATGCCATGCGGGAGGCAAACGGCGGCATCGCCCCTGCCTCGCGCCCGGGCGGCGGCGCGTATAGTGAGCGTGATGTCAACAGCTTCAT
This sequence comes from Eubacteriales bacterium, assembly GCA_045532805.1. GTDB lineage: Bacteria > Bacillota > Clostridia > Oscillospirales > CAG-272 > Firm-07. The sequence goes on along the minus strand of JAZSGQ010000001.1, from coordinate 1,499 downwards.
TCAAAAGGCCATGGCGCTCTCCTACCAGAAATCCATGCTGCCCGCTTACGTCAAGCGCAGCGTGCCCGAGATCGAGAATCTGCCCCACAACGTGTTTGGCAAATCCCCCGCAGGCACCGCCTTTGAAACCTCGCTTTACTTTGCCACGGGTCACACCGACATGAGCTATTCGATGATCATGAATCAGAATGAGCCGATGGAATGGCACGGCAATACCTTTGCTGCATTTGCAAAGCACAGGCCCTATTGGGAGCGCCTTTCCGACTGCAACAAGGTGACCCGTGCGGCGGGTATTCGTTACTATCAGTCCGAGCACGTCTGGCGCAAAAAACTGGCAGACGGTGCGGGTTTTGACGCCTTGAACGTAGAGCCCTACAACGAACTGCAGGTCTTCGCGCGCGATGCGATCCCCTACGTTTACGATAAGCGCGAGGAGAGCGTTTTCTTCCTGCACCCCGAGACGGCCAAGGACGTGAGCGCCGAGGAGCTTACGTACCTGCTTGCGCACAACGTGGTCACCGACGGCGAGTCGATCGACATCCTACAAAAGCGCGGCTTTGATTTCGGCATCCCCTGCAAGGAATATCCCAATGCCGTCGCCAACGGTATTATGGAAAGCTATTGCGATCATCCCGTAAAGCCCGCCGATCGCACGGGCTACCGCGCCTCCATCTACGGCAGCCACCGTCAGACCGTGTATATGATGCTGCCGCCGAGCTCGGGCGCCGAGGTCCTTGCGACCTATACCTGCACAAGGGAGCACCCTGCTATATTTGACGATCCCGAAGCCCCTCTTGGCGTTTCGGAAATGATCATAAGTACCAAAACGGGTGGAAAATGGGCGATTCTCGGCTATGTGCCGTGGTGCGGTAATATTCCGCTTTATCGCCGAGATATGCTGCTGGATATCATCGATCATATCAGCGGCAACGCGCTCCCCGCGCGCCTGATCACCCCGATGCCTGCCATGCTCCTGCCCCGCAAGGACGAAAAGGGGAGAGTCGCGTGTATCTCGCTCGTCAACTGTACCGTTGGCGAGAGCGGTGAACTGGAGCTGCTCGTCCGCAACCCTGCCGCCGAGCGCTTTACCCTCATAAGTCAGCACAACGGCACGCACGCGCTTGCCTTCCGCCGCAAGGGCGACGACTATATTGTCACGCTGCCCTCCATCTCCGCCTGGTCGGTCGCCACCGTCTTTGTCGGTTAAGAAGCACGTATAAGAAAAAGAAGATCCGCGAGGCACGCCCCGCGGATTTTCTTTTCCAAACGTCTTGCAATTCTTCCCGTTTTGTGCTATACTATCCCCAACGCCTCCATAGTTAAATGGATATAACAAACCCCTCCTAAGCGGCAGGAAGGGCATCCTCCAATACAACCGAATAAGTCCTTTGCTCCTATAGTTTAATGGATAGAATAAGCCCCTCCTAAGGGCTAGATATGGGTTCGATTCCCGTTGGGAGTGCCACAAAAAGCACCGAAAAGTCTATGTTTTTCAGACT
>JAZSGQ010000052.1:0-14173 GCA_045532805.1 Eubacteriales bacterium | reverse complement strand
TCCTTTTGTTTGTGGGGTCCCAAAAAGACCGTCGGCTGTGCCGATTGCTTTTTTCATTTTAGACGCTGTGCACGCCAAGGGCGGCGTCAGCGGCGGTGGCATCAAGGCCGTATTTCTTGGCCTTGCGCGCCTCGAAGAATTTGAGGGCAACCTGCTCGAAGAGTGCATAGGAGAGCACGTCCTCGTCCTGCTCGATATAGCCCGCGATCTTGGCGCGGAGTTCGTCAAGTTCGGGAGCGAGTTTGTCGGCGGGGCGGCAGGTGATGGGCTCCTCGTCACCGATGATCTTCTTGGTGAAGGCGGGATCGATGGGCATCGGCGTTTTGCCGTACTCGCCCTTGACAACGCCCTTGAACTCCTTGGTGACCATCTTGTAGCGCTCGCCCGCCATCACGTTGAGCACGGCCTGCGTGCCGACGATCTGGGAGGAGGGGGTCACGAGAGGAGGATAGCCGACGTCGGCGCGTACGCGCGGCACTTCGGCAAGCACCTCGGGGAGCAGTTCGGACTTGCCCGCTTCGGAAAGTTGGCGCATCAGGTTGGACAGCATGCCGCCCGGCACCTGATACAGGAGCGCGTTGACGTCCACCTTGAGTGCCTTGACGTCCATCTGGCCGTTTTCCAGATACTTCTCGCGAAGCGGTGCGAAATGGCGGGTGATCTCGTCCAGCTTTGCAAGATCAATGCCCGTATCGTACTGCGTGCCTGCAAGCGTGGCGACCAGCGGCTCTGTGGGGGGCTGGGAGGTACCCATCGACATGGGCGAAATGGCGGTATCCACGATATCCACACCCGCCTCGATGGCCTTGAGCAACGTCATGGACGCGAGACCTGCGGTGTAGTGCGTGTGCAACTGAACGGGGAGTTTCACGGATTCCTTGATCGCCTTGACGAGATCGTAGGCGTCATAGGGCTTAAGCAGGCCCGCCATATCCTTGATGCAGATGGAATCTGCGCCCATCTCTTCCAATTGCTTGGCGTACCTCGCATAATAGTCCAGCGTGTAGCAGGGGCCCGTGGTATAGGACAGCGCCGCCTGAACGTGGCCACCCTCACGGCGCGTGGCACGAATGGCGGTCTCAAGGTTACGCACGTCGTTGAGTGCATCGAAAATACGGAGAATGTCGATGCCGTTCGCGATAGACTTCTGCACGAAGTACTCCACCACGTCATCGGAATAGTGACGGTAGCCGAGAATGTTCTGGCCACGGAACAGCATCTGCAACTTGGTGTTCTTCACCTTGTCGCGGATCTTGCGAAGACGGTCCCAAGGGTCTTCACTAAGGAAACGCAGGCAGGAATCGAAGGTTGCGCCGCCCCACGCCTCAAGCGAGTGATAGCCGACCTCGTCCATTTTCTCAAGGATTGGAAGCATCTCTTCCGTCGTCATACGCGTAGCGATCAGGGACTGATGCGAGTCGCGCAGGACGGTTTCGGTAATCTTTACTTGTGCCATACCGTCACCTCTTATGCGAGCGTGATCAGCACGGTATCGGTTGCAACGGACGCGCCCTGGTTCACCTCGATCGAGGAAACGGTGCCGTCCTGATCGGCGGTAATGTCGTTCTCCATCTTCATGGCCTCAAGCACGAGGAGCAGATCGCCCTTCTTGACGGTGTCACCCACCTTGACGCACACGCGGTTGACGGTGCCGGGCATGGGCGCCTTGACAGCAAACGAGCCCGTAGTCCCCTGTGCCACGGGGGCCTCGGGGGCGGGGGCGGCGGGAGCCGCAACAGAGGCGGGGGCGAACATGGGGGCGGCTACGGGGGCGTTGGAGGCAAGTTCCTCTACGCTGACGCTATACGTGACACCGTTGACGGTGATGCGATACTGTTTCATATTCAAATCCTAACCTTTCGTAGTAATCAGATGCGACGGAAGGAAACCACGCGGAAGGCGGGGGCCTTTCCGTCATTTTCCTCTGCCATTGCGGCGGCAACGGCGGCGGTGATGACGGCAACGAGTTGTGTATCATCCACCACGGGTGCAGGTGCAGGGACTGCGGCGCGGGGTGCGGGGGCGGGCGCTTCCTCTTGTTTATCCGTACCGAACACGGTGCGGAAGAAGAAGATGGCCAGCAGCACGAACGCCACGATGAACAGCGCGAGCAACGTGTGCCAACTGTTCACCTCGGTAGCGGCTGTCAAATACTGCATCATCGGCGTCACCTCATTCACACAGCATCATCAGCGCGGCAAGTACTCTTGCGCGCAACTCGTCGGGGGCTACGATATCGTCTACCTCGCCAACCGAAGCGGCGATCTCGGGAGCCGCGCGCTCGGTGCGCCATTCGGCCTCCAGGGATTCACGGCTCACCGTGGGGGTGATGCGATCCGTCCAAAGGAAGGCAACGCCCGCCTTGGCACTAAGGGCTGCGATCTCGGCACCGGGCAGGGCGAATACCACGTCCGTGCCAAGGCGCTTGGCGCCACCAAAGAGGAATCCTGCGCCGATCGCATCGCCGACGATGGCGGTCACGCGGGGCGAGCAGGTATTCGCCATTACACTGGCCAGTGTGGCAAGGGCGGCAGGCAGGCGCGCTTCGGCAGTGGCGTCAACTGCAAGACCCGAGCAATTCACAAAGGTCACGGCGGCAAGGCCGAAACTGTCGGCAAAATCGTACAGGCGGATCATCTTCTCCACGCCCGCGAGCGTGAGTTCACCGTCCACGCCGATCACTACCGAACTGACACCGCCAAGAAAAGCAAGGCCTGCGGTCACGTTCTCGGCGACACCTGAGAACAGGGGCGTGAGGTATCCTGCGTCCACGCAAGCGGCCAGTGCATCGGCGGCACCCGCGCGGTTGCCAAGTGCCACGCGGCGGTTCAGATCGTCCAGTTCAACCGTGGGCGTGGCGCCCTCGGCATTATCGGGCAGATAGGAAAGCAGACCCGCAACAGCAGCGTTTGCCTCGGTATCGTTTGCAACGCACACAGCGGCGGTGCCGTTGGCCATAGCATACGCGGCGGTGCCGACTTCCTCACCCACAAGCGAGGGGGAGGAGACGTAAAGGCGGCTCTTGCCCTCGATCACGACCGTGAGATCAAACAGTGCCGCAACGGCGGCCATGGTGCCTGCGCACGTGCCCGAGATCACGGCGATCTGGGGGATCACGCCCGATGCCGAAGAGGCAACCGAGAGCAATCTGCCGTATCCCGCAAGGGCGGCGGCACCGTCAAATACAACAGCACCCGCACAGTCGAAGAAGCCGACGATGGGCGCGCCCACCGACAGCGCCTTTTCATAGGTGGCAACGATCTTGTCCGCGTGGCGACCGTCCAGCGCACCCTTCATCTGCGTGCTGTCCTGCGAAAAGGCAAAGACCAGGCGACCTGCCAGCGCACCGTAACCGCAAACGACGCCCTCTGCGTCGTCCGTACCGGGACGCTTGATGTACGCGCCCAGTTCTACGAACGTGCCGGCATCGAAAAAGGCCTCAAGGCGCTCTCTGCCTACCGTTTTGTTGTTTTTCATAGCAACCTCCGTGGGTTTCTTTTGAGGAATCGGGCCGTATCTGTTCAAACCAACAACCTTCTCCCCCAGTTTAATACAATTTTACCACAAATCGCACAAAAGAGGGGCTGTTTTCAAAAAACAATTGTTAATATTTCGTGAACAACTTATTTTTTGAAAAAAATTTGAAAAAGTAGTTGCATTTTCCTTTGAGTTGTGTTATAATATCACCGTTGCGGCAATCGCCGTAGCGACGGAGGCATAGCTCAGTTGGTTAGAGCGCATGCTTGACATGCATGAGGTCATAAGTTCGACTCTTATTGTCTCCACCAAAGAAAAACGCACGCGCTGTCTGTTGAGACAGCGCGTGCGTTTTTCAAATAAATCCGCCTTCTGCGGAAGAAATCCACCTGCGGTGGATGAAATCACTTCGTGATGAAATCCCGCTTCGCGGGGGGGGATAGGACGGATTTAATTTCATCCGAGGCGGCACGCCGAGGATTTCGTCGTGCAAAGCACGATTTCATTGATGATATACAAGACAACGAAAGGAGACCGCTATGAATCTGTGTGACGTGAAAACGGTGCGCTCGCTGATGCAGGCGTTCGGTCTGCGTTTCCGCAAGGAATTCGGACAGAACTTCCTCACCAACCGCGGTGTTGTGGAGGACATTGCAGACTACTGCACCGAGGACGAGGAAGAAACGATCCTGGAGATCGGCCCCGGTATCGGCACGCTCACGCGCGAACTCTGCGCGCGCTACCGTAACGTGGTGGCCCTGGAGATCGACAAGAGTCTGATTCCCGCACTTTCCTATACGTTAAACGAGTTTCACAACGTAACAGTCATCAACGAGGACGTGATGAAGGCCGATCTTGCGGCGATCCTTGCGCCCTATTTCGAGGCGGGACGGGTGTCGGTTTGCGCCAATCTCCCCTACTATATTACAACACCGATCCTGATGAAGTTGTTGGAGAGCGGTCTGCCCTTCCACAACATCACCGTGATGATCCAGTCCGAGGTGGCGGATCGCCTTTGCTCGCCCGTGGGCGGCAAGGATTGCGGTGCGATCACGGCGGTACTGAACCTCTATGGCACGGCCGAGCGACTCTTTACCGTGCCCGCAGGCGATTTTCTCCCCCCGCCCTCGGTCAATTCTGCCGTGGTGCGCATTCGTCTGCACGAAACACGCCCCTTTACGCCACGCGACGAGGAACTGCTCCGCAAGACGATCCGCGTGGCATTCGAGCAACGCCGCAAGACGTTGCCAAACGCCTTGCAAGCGGGGTTTGGCACACTCACAAAGGAGCAATGCATCAAGGCCGTGGAGCAGGCGGGGCTGCGCCCCGACGTGCGCGGTGAGCGACTGACGATGGAGGACTTCGTGCGTCTTTCGGACATTCTGTTCGAGATGCTGAACGCATAATCCCCCGAAACGGGGTGAAAAAAGGCACTTGCCGTGGCAAGTGCCTTTTTCTTATTTGCGAATGAAGAGGACACCGAGCGTGTTGCGTCCGCAATGCGAGGACACGGTGCAGCCCGCACGCGTGAGGTGGACCTCCGCCGAGGGCAGAAGCGCACGCACCTTGGCAAGGCACGCCTCATAGATCTCCTCGTCACAGCCTGCGTGCGTAACGAACACGTGATCGGTCACGACGCCCGTGCCGTCACCGATGCGGTCGTCGACGTATTGCGCAAGGACCGTGGCGAACCTGCCGCGATACTTCTTCGATACGCCCATCTTGCCTTCCTTTACGGTGATACAGGGCTTGAGCTGCAAAAGATTCGCGCCCAGCGCCGCGAGGGCCGAGCATCGGCCGCCCTTGTGTAAAAATTCCAGATTGTCGATGACGAAGGAGGCGTCCACGCGCGGCACGAGCGCCGTGCACTCCGCCGCGATCTCGGCGGCACTCTTGCCCTCTTTTGCCATCTCTGCGGCCGCAAGCACCAGCAAGCCGCCGCCCGTGGAGAGGTTGCGCGTATCCACCACGTGCACGTCGGTAAAGTCCATCGCGGCAAGGCGCGCGTTGTTGTAGGTGGAGGACATCTCGGCACTGATGGTAAACACCACAACGCCCTGTCCCCGCTCGGCGCACGAGCGGAACAGATCGGCAAACGCCGCCATACTGGGCGCCGCAGTCTTGGGCAGCTCGCCCGTTTCCTCATAATGGCGATAGATCCTGTCAGGGTCAATATCCACGCCGTCGCGGTACTCTCCGTCCCCCAGATGCACGCCGAGGGGAACGATCTCGATGCCGTAGCGCTCGATCAGCTCACGGCCAAGATCACAGGTGCTGTCAGCAGCAATGACTACTCGTTGATCCATTGTCCTTCCCTTTCCTGCTTGTTGTTGCTATCATAATATCACATCATTTGAGAAAAAGCAATAGTCAAAACGACAGCTTTTGCACAGGAAATTCTGCACGGACGACGAATCGCCCCTCCTTATCCCGAAGGGCGGTGATCCTGCCGCCGTGCGTTTGCGTGATGGCGCGCGCGACCGACAGCCCGATGCCGTGGCCACCCGTTGCCGAATTGCGCGAGGCGTCAATACGGTAAAAGCGGTCGAACACGCGGCACAGCTGCCCGTCGGTGACGGGGACGGGCGTGTGGTTGGCGACCGAGAGCACGAGCGCACGGCTCGTGCGCGACAGCGTGAGCGCGATCTCGCTTTTCTCGGCGCTGTATTTAAGGGCGTTATCCATTAAGATCGACACCAGGCGCGCGATGGCGGCGGCATCACCCTTCATCGTGAGCATCGGCGCAACGTCAAGGACGAGGCGCTTGTCTGCGGCACGGGCAGAGAGCGTGAAGCGCGCGGCCTCCTCCTCCACGACCTCGGACACGGGAAACTCGATCATCGGTGCGGTCGGCGTGCCCTCCTCCATACGCGAGAGGCGAACGAGGTCATTGGTGAGATCCGCGAGGCGCTCGGACTGCTGACGAATGTCGGCGAGCGACTCGTTTTGTCCGACGTCCGCCTCCAGAAGATCCACGTTGGCGCGGATCACGGTGAGCGGCGTTTTGAGCTCGTGTCCCGCATCGGTGATGAAGCGTGCCTGCTTCTCATAGCTCTCGGCGATCGGGCGAATGATGCGCCCCGAGAGGAAGAACAGCATAAGAAATACCAGCAAAAAGCCGCACAGCGCAATACCCACGCTTGCAAGCAGGAAGGTGCGGAACACGTCAAGCTGTCTGCCGCAATCCAGAAACGTGACGCGCACGGTATCCCCCTCGGCGCTCACGGCAAAGCGGAGCTGATCCCGAAAGCCGCTCGTTTTGCCCGATGCCCACACGTCCGTGGCAAGGGACACGGCGGTGTCGCGGTCAACGGCGGCGATCCGACCCGTATCCGCGTGTATCACCTCACCCGCTCCGTTCAGCACCACCGAGAAGTAGCGCGACTCATAGGGGAGCTCGGGGGACATGGAGGGCGGCAGGGGCGCGGGGCGCTCGTCCGCCTCGCCGCCCTCGGGCTTTTGCTCAAAGCCCTCAAAGCTGCCCTTGTTGCGTGAGAGCAACGAGAGCACGTCGTCGGCCTCTCGCACGACGGCCCGATAGTTGATGACGTTCATCGCCACCACGGTGATCGCAAGCAGTAAAAACAGCGACAGGGCGCACAAAAGGATCACCTTGCGTTTCAAGCGCTTAATCATCGGCGTCCTCCAGTATATACCCCACGTTGCGCGAGGCCGTGATGCGCACCGTGGCACCCAGCGCCGCAAGCTTTTTTCGCAGATAGGAGATATAGACCCAGACCACGTTGATCTCGGCGTCACTGTCAAAGCCCCATATCTTTTCCAGCAACCGCTCGGCCGAGAGAACGGTGCGCGGATTGGCGAGCAGCTGCTCCATCATCTGAAACTCCTTGTTGGCCAGACGAAACGCGCCCGTGGGCGAGGAGAGCGTGAAGGTGGCGCGATCCAGCACGACGTTCCCCAGACGGAGCGTGGAATCCGCCGACTCCCGACCGCGCGTGATGGCGCGCAAGCCCGCGAGCAGCTCCTTTGTATCAAAGGGCTTGGTCAGATAGTAGTTGGCACCGCTATCCAGCCCCAGCACCTTGTCGTCGACCTCCGCCTTCGCGGTCAGCATCATTACGGGGAGCGTATTCCCCTCGGCGCGCAGGGTGCGCAGCACGCTGATGCCGTCGGGCGGTGGCATCATAATGTCCAGCACGGCCGCGTCGTAGTCCCCCGCGCGCAGGTAGGCGAGCGCCTCCTCGCCGTCAAAAACCGCGTCCACGGTATAATGATTCTTTTCCAATATCCGAACCAGCGCACGCGAGAGCGAGCGCTCGTCCTCGGCAAGCAATATCTTCATATTCCGCCTCCTTTTTGTAGCCAAGTGCAGACCTTGCAAGAGCGACAAGTGCCGAAAGTGCCGAAAAGCATTGCTTTAGGGCGGGTTCGGATCACTTTCTCTTGCCTACCATTTTATCATATTGCAGTATAACGCGTCAACATTAGTCGGGCTTAAAATTTTGTGTTTTCGCCTCATTTAAGGTTTGCGCCGTATACTGGGTGCACAAGGCCGAGGGGAGGTGACCGAATGGGCGTACAGACCGTTTTCAAGCGGTATGAGCTGAAATATATCATCACGCGCGAGCAAAAGGAGCGCATTCTTGCCGCCGCGGGGCAATACCTGCTCCCCGACACGTGGGGGCGGAGCACGGTGCGCAATATCTATTTCGACACGGACACCTATCTGCTCATTCGCCGCTCGATCGAGCACCCCGTTTACAAGGAAAAGCTCCGTATGCGCAGCTATGCCACGGCGGCGGGAGAGGACACGGTGTTTGTGGAGCTCAAGAAAAAATACCGCCACGTGGTATACAAGCGGCGCTTGCCGCTGCCCCTTGGCGCGGCGATGGAGGCGGTATGCGGACGCGTGCCCTTTCCCCGTGACACACAGATCGCACGCGAGCTCGCTTACGCCGTCGACCACTACGGCACGCTGCACCCGACGGTGTTCCTCTCCTATGACCGCGAGGCGTTTTACGCCGCAGACGGTACGGATTTCCGCGTCACCTTTGACGAACGGATCCTCGCGCGCTGTGAGGATATTTCCCTCGGTGCGGAGCCGGGCGGCACGCCCTTGCTTGACGAGGGACAGGTGCTTATGGAGCTCAAGTGCGCAGGCGGTATGCCCCTTTGGATCTCGCATCTGCTCACACGGGAGCGCATCTTCAAAACCTCGTTTTCCAAATACGGCGCGGCCTACGCGCGCCTCATTTTTCCAAAAAGGAGTACGTAACCATGGATCAACTGTTTTCGGGTCTTTTTGACACAGATCTTGACACCGTGATCGCCCCCGGCGACTTTCTTGCCTGCCTTGGCACCGCCCTTTTGCTCGGTGCCGTGATGGCGCTCGCCTACACCTACAAAACGCGCCACACGGCGAGCTTCGTTGCCACCGTGGCATTGCTCCCCGCCGTGGTTTGCGTGGTGATCATGATGGTCAACGGTAACATCGGTGCGGGCGTGGCCGTGGCGGGCGCGTTCAGCCTGGTGCGCTTCCGCTCGGCTCCCGGCACCGCGCGGGAGATCGTGACGCTCTTCCTTGCCATGGGTGCGGGGCTGATCGCGGGCATGGGCTATCTTGCCTATGCGGCGCTCTTTACCCTCATCATGTGCGCGGTCCTTCTTCTCTATCGCCGTGCAGAGGCGTACGTGGGCAAGCGGCAGGCCGCCCACAGGACGCTCAACATCACGATCCCCGAGGATCTCAATTACACCGAGGTCTTTACGGATATTCTGGCCGAGCATACCGCCGCGTGCGAGCTCACACGCGTCAAAACGACGAATATGGGCAGTATGTTCCGTCTGACCTACAGCATCACACTGCGCGAGCCGTCACGGGAAAAGGAGCTGATCGACGCGCTCCGCTGTCGCAACGGCAATCTGGAGATCTCGGTATCCCGCGCCGAGTCCGCCGCCACGGAGCTTTGAGTATGAAGAGCCGGTGGCGCGTGCTCGCCCTGCTTCTGGTCACAGCTCTTTTGCTTGCAGGCTGTGACCGCTCCGAGGATAAGAGCACAGAAAAAGAGGAGAAAACCAATACCGTTACGGTGGATTTTGCCAAAAGCGAGGAGGAGATGTTCTCCGACCGCGACCGCGATCACAGCTATGACGCCGCCACTGCCGTGCGCATCACGCTCTCGGACGCGGGCAGCACCGCAAGCTCGGACGCGGTACAGATCAACGGCTCTGTCGTGACGATCACACGGGAGGCGACCTACGTGATCACGGGCACGCTGACCGACGGTCAGCTCGTGGTACAGGCAGACGATACCGCCAAGGTACAGCTCGTGCTCGACGGCGCGAGCATCACCTCGGCAGAGTCCGCCGCGCTTTTTGTGGCGTCGGGGGATAAGGTGTTCCTTACGCTTGCCGAGAGCAGCACGAATACGCTGGCAAACGGTGGGAGCTTTGCGGCGCTGTATGACACCAACATCGACGGCGCGGTGTTCTCCAAGTCGGATCTCACGATCGGCGGCACGGGGGCCCTTTCCGTCACCTCGCCCGCAGGGCACGGCATTGTCTGTAAGGACGATCTGGCCGTAACGGGCGGCAGCCTTGAGGTGAACGCCGCCTCGCACGCGCTGGACGTCAATGACAGCGTGCGGCTTTGCACCGCCTCCCTCTCGCTCACGGCGGGCAAGGACGGCATACACGCCGAGCACGACGAGGACAGCACGCTCGGCTACTTCTATATGGCAAGCGGCACGCTTTGTGCGAGTGCCGCGCAGGACGGCGTGGACGCCTCCTCCTTCATTCAGATCGAGAGCGGCACGCTCACGCTCACCGCAGGCGGTGGCGCGGCGGGCACGGCCGGCTCGGACGTAAGCGCCAAGGGCTTGGCGGCCGTGGGCAGTATGCTGATCGCGGGCGGCAGTGTCACCGTGAACAGCGCAGACGATGCGATCCACGCAAACGCCTCGATCGCCATCAAGGGCGGCACGCTGACGCTTTCCAGCGGTGACGACGGCGTACACGCCGACGAAACGCTGGAGATCAGCGCAGGCAGTATCCTCATTTCGAAAAGCTACGAGGGGCTGGAGGCCCTGAATATCACGGTGTCGGGCGGTGACATCACGCTCACGGCCGAGGACGACGGACTCAACGCCGCAGGCGGCACGGACGGCAGCGGCTTTGGCGGCGGCTTTGGCGGCGATCAGTTCGGCAGACCCGGCGGTGGCGGAAGGCCCTCTATGGGCGGCTACGGCGATATGGGGGGCGGCGGTATGAGCAGCTCCTCGGACGGCAGCATCCTCATTTCGGGCGGTACGCTCCGCATCACCGCCTACGGTGACGGCATCGACGCCAACGGCACGCTTCGCATCACGGGCGGCCGTATAACGGTAGAAGGACCGACACAGGGCGACACCGCTACGCTGGATTACGACGTGAGCGGCGAGATCGTGGGCGGCACCTTCATCGGCACGGGCGCCTCGGGCATGGCGCAGAGCTTCAGCAATGCCGAGCAGGGCGTGATCGCCGTGCGCGTGGGCACGCAAAGCGGCGGCACGGTGATCACGCTCACGGATAAGGACGGGAACGTGCTGCTCACGCACACGCCCGCGCTCTCCTTTGCCGTGGTCATTCTTTCCTCGCCCGATCTGGAAAGCGGCGAAACCTATACCCTTTCGGTCGGCAGTATCTCGGAGGAGCTTGAGGCCTCCTGATTTGGGCAGATTCAAAAATCTGCCTGTACCCTCCCTTCATTCAATATGATAGAATGGTGCTACGAAGCCCCATATTACGAAGAAAGAGGGACACCGATGAAAGTCTATATTTTGTATAACCCCCACGCGGGTCACGGCAGCAGTATTGCGAAAGCCGAGGCACTGGCGGCGAAATATGAGGGAGAGGTCGTATTGCAGGATATGACCGCCATTGAGAGTTATGAAGCGCTCCTTTCTCCGCTCACGGCCGAGGACCGCGTGATCCTTTGCGGCGGCGACGGCACGCTCAACCGCTTTGTCAACGACACCGAGGGTGTGGCGCTTGCGTGCGAGGTCCTGTACTACGCCATCGGTACGGGCAACGACTTTTTGCACGATCTTGACCTCAAGGTAGGGGCTGATCCTCTGCCCGTCAAAAAATATTTGGAAAATCTCCCCGTGGTGGAGGTCAAGGGTAAGCAATACCGTTTCCTCAACGGCGTGGGCTTTGGCATTGACGATTACTGCTGTGAGGTAGGCGACAAGATGAAGGCGGAGTCCGACGATCCCGTGAACTACACCTCGATCGCCATCAAGGGACTGCTCTTCCACTACAAGCCCACCAACGCCACCGTGACCGTGGACGGCGTGACGCACGCATACAAGAAGGTATGGATCGCCGCGACGATGAAGGGTCGCTACTACGGCGGCGGCATGATGACCGCGCCCGCGCAGGACCGCCTGGCCGAGGACGGCGAGGTCACGCTGGTGCTCTTCCACGGCAAGGGACGCCTGACGACCCTGGTCGTATTCCCCTCCATTTTCAAGGGCGAGCACGTGAAGCACACGAACATGGTGGCCGTACATAGGGGCGCCGATATCACGGTGACCTTTGACCGTCCCGCCCCCTTACAGGTGGACGGCGAAACGGTGCTTGACGTCACCTCCTACCGCGTAAGGGCAGGCAGATTGGCACCCGTATTTGAGACCGTTTAATTCAAAAAGCCCCCGTGCGGGGGCTTTTTTACAAGGAGAATCTATGAAAAAGCATCTTTCCCTGCTTATTGTACTTGTGCTTTGCCTTGCGCTTGCGCTCACGCTCACAGCGTGCTTCTCCGAGGACGCGCCGCCCGAGCAAGGCAATCTCCCAGAGGAGGACGGCGACAGTGACGGCGGCAACAGTGGCGACCCTTTGAAAGGAACCATCGACGTTTCGCACGACTATCTCGTGCTGGAGGCGACTCACTACGACCTTTTCAACGTTGATATTCGCGTGCTCGGTGTGCGCGAGGGCGTGACCGACGTGGTGATCCCCGAGGAACTCGACGGGAGACGCGTGGCAGAGGTGGAACTTGTAACGCTCTCCGAGGAGGCGCTGAGTGCCATGCCGCTACTGAGCGTCACCTTTCCCTCCACCGCTTACACGGTCAAGGTGAACAACTGGGATGAGATCTGCACCTACTTCACCCTGCCCGAGGGAGACGGCAACTACTGCACCGTGGACGGCATCCTGTATAATGCGGACAAGACCGATATGGTCGCCGTGCCGCGCTATCTCAAGGCAGACGCGGTCACGCTCCCCGATACGCTCCGCAACCTCTCGATGCTCGCCAATGCCCATAATGCCGAGATCGGGACGCTGCACACGGGCAACGGTCTTACGCGCCTCCCCTCCTACGTGCTGGAGGGGCGCATCGGCACGCTGATCGTCGGCTCTGGCGTGAAGGAGGTGAGCGATCGCGTGGACGAATACGCCTCGATCGCGCGGATCGAGGTGGTAGCGGACAACCCCCACCTCTCGGCATACGACAACGTGCTCTACGACAAGGAGGGCACCGAGATCCACTCTGTACCGCACGCCGTGCGCGGCCACGTGCGCATTCCCGACAGCGTGCAGTTGCTTGACCTTACCGCCCTTTACGGGGCCGCGCGCACGCTGACCTCACTGGTGATCCCAGAGAGCGTGACCGAGGTGCGCGGCACACTCGCGCAGTTCTCCAAGCTGGCCGAGGTCTACAACCTTTCTGCCACCCAGATCGACCCCTGCGCCGTCACGGTGCACGATTCCCTCACCGACGAGAGCGTGATCTACACCGACGAGGCGGGGCTTTGCTACTACAACCGCTACGATACGTGGTATCTCTTCGACTACGTAGGCACGGCCGAGGAGGTCGTGTTGCCCGCACTTGTGCGGGGAGAGTGCTACGAGCTCCTCCTCTATGCCTTTTACGAGAACGCAACGCCCACCTCGGTGCGCATTGAGGCACCACTGGTCAGCATACCGAAAGGCGCCTTCCAATACTGTCGACGTCTTGCGAGCGTCACGATACCCGAAACGGTCAGGGTCATCGGAGATCACGCGTTCTTTAACACCCGCGTGTTTGACACGGAACTCCCCGACAAACTGGCGAGCATCGGCTCGAATGCCTTTAACGGCCGCTATACGGGCGAGAACCACGTGGTATACTATATCGACGGCTGGGCGGTCAACTACTTCGGCAATCATACCGACGAGACCGTGATCCTGCGTGAGGGCACGGTGGGCATTGCCGACGATATCCTGCCCAACGGTCTTGTCACGCTCGGGTTGCCCGACAGCATACGCCACCTCGGCAGCAACAATCTGGACTCGGCAAAGCTGGTCTACGAGGTGTACGACAACGGGCTCTATCTCGGCAACTGGCTCATTGACGTGGCCGATCACGATATCACGCACCTCACGGTGCGCGAGGGCACGGTGGGCATCAGCTACTACGCCCTTTCCTACTGCGACTCGCTCGTGGAGGTCGTGATCCCCGCATCGGTGACCGTGATCAAATGGGATGCCTTCACGGGGGATCGCTCGCTTGCGCGCGTGCGCTTCGCCGAGGGCTGCGAGCGCTGGCGGATCGCATCGGAACTGAACGATTCCTTCCCTGCCACGCTCATTGATTGCCCCACCTCCGAGATCGCGGCAGACTATCTTGCCAACGAGTACAACCACGTTACCTGGGAGCGCGCGGACGCATAACCCCATAAAAAATCACCCGTCCGAGGGGATATCCCCTCGG
>JAZSGQ010000004.1:0-11160 GCA_045532805.1 Eubacteriales bacterium | reverse complement strand
GATATACACGCTCATCAGGGGCATGGTGATGTCCATCATGTTGTTGGAGCAACCCATCTGCGGATCCTGTGCGGCGGGCTGATAACTGAACTTGCGGTTGAGCTTCATGCTGAGGAAATACGCCACGAAGGTAAGCACGGGCACAAGCCAGAGGAGCGAGGGCTGCTTGAGACTGGGCGTCATACCCATATCAAGACCGAACAGATCGAAGTTGGGCAGCGATCCCATTACGCCCGAAACCTCCTCGGCACAGGCCTCGGCGTTCGAGATATACCGGAAATCGGCAAAATGCTCCAGCTCGCTTGTGTTGAGCTTGGAAAGCACCTCGATGGTGCCGCGACCGTTGGTAGCGGACAGCGCCTTACCAAGACCGCCTGCGGCGCGCGCGGTGGTCACGTAGGTAGACAGTGCCGTGGAAAGGCCCTGTGCCAGACCCATTACGTAACGAAGCGGATCGATCACGATGTTATACAACGCGATCACGATGGGCATCTGAATGAGCAACGGCAGACAACCGCCCATGGGGTTGAAGCCCTCGTCCTGATACAGTTTCTGGATCTCCTGCTGCATCTTCTGCTGGGTCTGCTGATCGGTTCTGCCCGCGTAGCGCTTGCGGATCGCGCGCTCCTTGGGAGAAAGTTTTGCCTGCTTGATGGAGTTCTTCTGCTGACGAATGCTGAAGTACAGCAAGAGGATCTCCACGATCACAGCAAACACAAACAACGCCAACACGTAGTTGTCAAACGTGATGTGCGTAATAACCTTTAGGAATTTACCGATCCATACGAGCGGGCCGTTCGACTTCTCCAGATCCACCTTGTCGCCCATTGCGCTGACAATGGTGGCGATCTGCTCGGCAGTGAGTGCGGCGCGTGCCTCGTTGAACTTGACCAGCGACTGCTCGTCCTCCGCCTCCTCCAGTGCCGTCTTGATAGGATCCAGCGCCGCCTTTGCGGCCTCCACGTCAGTGGGGAGCGTGACACCAAGTTCGACCTTGCTGTCATCAAAGCCCTCGGCACTCATATTGTAGCCACGGTAGGCCGCCGTGAACTTCTCGCGCACGTCGCCATTCTGGGGAATGACAGCGGCGAAGTAGTCCTCGGCGTTCACGTAACTGCTCTCCCAGGTGTAGTCGGCCTTTGCCTCCTTGTTGCAGGAAGCAAGCGCCAGCACCACCATCACAAGGGACAGCGCGAGCAACAATACTCGTTTCATTGTTTTCTTGTTCATTTGATTTTTATCCTTTCCATGGATGGGGGACCGTTGGGAATTACTCCCCGTCCTCCTTGCAGGACGCAATCTTCTCGTCGGGCGCCTCCTGCTCCCGACCTTTGCCGCCGTCCTCGCGGCAAGGATCGCCGTGCACACGGCAATCATCGTCACAAACCTTGGGAATCTCCCTTGAGCCGCGGTACCGCAAGCCCTTTTCGGGCACGGGATCGTAACCGCCCACACTGCACGGATTGCAACGCAGAATGCGCCACACCGTGAGGATCATTCCCACAAAAAATCCCCGTTTTTCAAATGCTTCAATGGCGTAGGTCGAGCAGCTCGGCACAAACCGACAGCACGGCCCCCCCTTGTGCGGGGAGATATACTTCTTGTAAAAGCGTACGAGCCAAATGCAAACGCGCTTCATTTCGACTCCGTGAGAAGCCCCAGTTGCAAAAATGCACGGTGGAGCTCACGCTCCACGTCCTGTGTTTTCTTGCCGCGGATCTCTTCTCTTGCCGCGAGTATCACGAGATAGCCGTTCTTCAGCCCCTCGCGCTTCACAGCGCGATAGCCCTCACGCAACAGCCGCTTGGCGCGGTTGCGCGCCACGGCGCCGCCGATCTTCTTTCCAACCGAAAGCCCCACCCTGTTGAGGTATTGCTTTTGGGGATTGGCAAGCATCAGCCGCTTGGCGGCATAATCGCGCAGAACGTACACCGCCACAAGCCGCCCCACGGCACGTTGCCCGTTCCGAAAGGCCTTGTTGTAAAGGTGATGTTCCTTGATGGCGTATTCCTTCATTTTCCTGTAACCTGCTTCCGTTAAAAAATGGATCTTGCGATTGTTGCACACATAGCTTGTCCTCGGCTGCGACCGCGAACGACGGCGAACTTCTCGTTCGCCGAGATCGTCTGCAAGGAGTCACGTCCCACGTTTTCTTGTTCTTCGACATCTCGGAGGAAATAAGCAAGTGGAACAAGGCGCGACCGAGACTGCGGACGACGGCGAACTTCTCGTTCGCCGAGATCGCAGACGACGGAGCAACGAAGTTACACCCCGCTTATTTCCTTCGAGATCTCGGAGGAAATAAGCAAGCAAGACTAGGCGCGACCGAAGTGGAAAGACGATGGCGAACATATCGTTCGTCGAGATTTTCCACGAGGAAGCAACGACGTATTGCGCCGCTTATTTCCTTCGAGAAAAATGACCGATGGGCACGAACGCAACATCGGTCATCTCATTTGCTATGTGGGCGTAGGACTTAATAAGTCAGTCTCTTTCTGCCTTTTGCACGTCTTCTCTTCAGAACGTTTCTGCCGTCTGCAGTTCTCATTCTTTTTCTGAAACCGTGCTCTTTCTTTCTCTGACGCTTTTTGGGTTGGTAAGTTCTGAGCATAATGGCACCTCCTTAAACTCGAAATCGGAAGCGGATCGGCCACAAGACACAATGCACGCTTTTTACAGTGACAACATATATTATAAACGAAATCAATCTTGCTTGTCAAGTCTTTTTTTTATTTTAGGTAAATTTTTCTCATTTTCGGCAATAAAATTCGTCCATTTCGGCAAAACAACATAAAAAGAGCCCCCGCAGAGGTGTTGCGAGGGCCTTTTCCTTATGATTCAAATACGCGCGCGTACATCGTTTTGAAGTTTTCGTAACTGATGGGATAGTATTTCTCAAACGTTTCGGGGGCATCGTATTCCAGTGCAAACCAACCGTCATAGTTCAGTTCTTTGAGTTTTTGCAGAATGGGCATAAAGTCCACCACGCCCTGTCCTACGACCGTTTGTCTTGCGCCCGCGCCGTGGGGGCAGGAACGCCAACCCTCGTCGGGGAATTCAGGCATTCTGAAGCGATAGATCATATCCTTGATGTGCACGTGGCGCAACTTGTGCGACAGTGCCTCCAGCAGTTGCATGCTCGTGTTGTCGCTTTCAAAAATGTTACCCGTGTCCAGCACCAGCCATGCATCGTCGCCCATGCGGTCAAAAAACTCGCCCAGCATCTTCACACCGTTCATCGTGGCGCCCTGCGGCTCCACCAGCAGTTTCATGCCGCGCTCACCCGCAAGTGCCGCAGTCTCGCGTGCCACACGAACAGCCGTTTCGAGGTATTCACTCTTGCTCTGTCCGGGCAGAATGGGGCCGTATGTGTGATGAAAATAGGAACAACCCAGCACCTCGCCCATATCCATATACTGGCGGATCAGCGACACCGCGGCGGCGGGGTCCTGCATGACCTCCACGTACATCGAAAAACAAGGCGAAGGAAGTTGCAAGCGATCGGCATTCTCGCGCAAGCGGTGCGCATACTCCACGCTCGGCGTTTCCAACTCCAGTTGATTGATATATTCAATGCCGTGACAACCAAGCGCCACCGCGTGTTGCTGACGCTCAAAGAAATCGCGCTCGCCACCCGCAAAAGCATAATAGGCCTGCTTCATACCGTGTTCCTCCTCGGGGAAAAATACGCACGCCCAAGTTATGACTTGACAGTGCGCGCTTTTCGGTGTAAAATAGAGTCGTTCACACCTGTGTATTTTCATTATACACCGTGACCAAATCAAAAGTAAATGCAAATTCGGACACAAAACGTTTGATTTTGAACATAAGGAGTACCAAATGCTGCATAACGTCGGTAAAAAGATTCGTATTCTCGCCCTTGCGCTGGCCGCGCTGTCGCTTGTTCTTTTCCTGGTGCTTGGCATCGTATGTCTTTCCAAAGCATCGGGCGAGGGCGTAAATGAGGCCCTGAAACAAGCAGGCAAGCAAGCCGCCTTCCTCTCCTTTGCCATGGCGATCCTGCTCCCCGTCCTGATGCTCATTCCCTACGGGTTTGGTTGTATGGTGACCAACTCCGAAAAGCGCACCGAGGATATGCGTGAGACCAAGGAACTGCTCAAAAAAGCACTCGGCGAGGGACTGTTAGCAGACGATATCGCCCGTCAGGTGGGCAACACGATCGGAGATCGCCTGCAAGTTGTGGCGGCCGCACCCGCGACCGTGACCAACGCCCCCTATCAGCGTCCCGTAGAAGAGCCAGCAGAGGAATCCGCTACGCCTGCCACAGCACCCGAAAAAGTGACCAAGGGCACCAAGGCAGAGCAACAGCCGCGGGCACAAAAGCCCGATGGCGGCGCCCTTCGCCCCCTTCGCCCCGTGGGCACGGAAGAATCGTTCTGAAATAAAAAAAGCGCCGAACGGCGCTTTTTTTATTGAAATCCGTACAACGTGCCTTCCAGACCGCCGTGGAGCGAGGACCCGACCAGAATCAAAAAAGCGTAGCCCTCCTCGCGCGGAATCGCGGTCACGCGCAGATCTCTTGCTTCAAAATATACGGTGGGATGTGTGCCGCCCAGCACCAGATGCGGATTCGTGTTTTCCGCGAGCAGTGTACGCACCAGGGGCAGATCCAGTGCCTTGGAAAGCAGTACGGCCGTTTCATAGACCGTAACGCCGTCTACGGTAGCGGCGTTTTGCAGATCCTGTACGTCCACTTCCACACCGAGCAGTGCCAAACGCGCGGTGACGGTGTGCGAAAATGCGATCTCGTCTGTGTTCAGCAGTGCACAAAGACAACGCAATGCGTCCGCGCCGCCCTCGTCCAACCAAAGGCCGAGAAGCTGACGCACCGTGAGCGTCGCGCCCACGTAAATACCGGGGGTGTCGGGCGTGACACCCGCAAGCACCGCATCACTGACCGTGAGTGTCACGTTCGCGTCATGCAGGAGTTCGTTCGCGGTGATCGCTACCGCAAGACGGCGTGCAAGTTCGGCGTCAATAACAGTGTCAGCGCAAACAAGGTGCGAAACGGTATGCGTTTTCGTGTCGGAAAGCAACAACGCTTCCACACCCGCAGGCGCTTCCCTCACCGTCCCCTCGTGCGCGATCAGCACATACAGCGGCGGGGTTGGATCCGCCTGTTCCACCACAAAGGCACACCGCGTGCAAACGCGCGTGGTATAGCCCCAGTCTTTCTCGGTTGGCGGCAGAACGGTGTCGGAAAAATCGTGTAACTGTTCGGTCTGTTCCTCGGGCACGGGCACCGACCGCTTCTCCTCGGCATGGCAGAGTTTGCAGTAACGCACCTGCGCACCTGCGGCAGTGCAGGTCACGGGCGTAACGTCATACCACTGCCCATAAATATGGCGGTGGTCGGGATCGGCATAAGAGATCCCGTCCGAGCCGCCGTTGCAGGCGCAAAGCGAGAAAAGGAGCGCGAGCAATAGCATCACGATCCCGCATTTTCTCATACCGTTCACCACCTTTCTCAAGCTTCCTTACGGTTGCTTCGCCGTCAGTGCGATCAGAAGTCGCATATTATCGGGTTGTATCTTGGCCTCGTGCGCGGCCTTGTTGCGCCGCAGTTCACCGCACCGCACGCAACGGTGCAGGATCACGTATCCCTTCTTGGCGTCGGGGATCACGCTCACGGGCTCCAGCGCACCGCCGCACTCGTTGGCTCTGTCCCCGGGATTGACGTCCACGTGCAAGCTCCAGAGGCAAAAGGGGCAGTGATTGCGCGAGGTGTACCCCAGCGGGAGCACCTCCTTGCCGCAATGCACACAGATAAACCCATCGTCATTCTTTGTAAAGCGTTTCTGTTCCATGTCTTCGAAAATGCCCGAGTCTTTCGACTCGGGCGTTCCCTTTATTTCTTCAGTGCGATGGCGGCACGGGCCTTGTCCGCGATGTTTGCGGGCGTCAGACCGTACAACTCCAGCAGTGCGGGCACCGTGCCCGAACGGCCGTACTCGTCCTGTACACCAACGCGCACCACGGGCACGGGACAGCCCTCACCCACGGCCTCAGCCACTGCCGAGCCAAGTGCGCCGATCACGTTGTGCTCCTCGGCGGTCACGATCGCGCCCGTCTCGCGTGCGGCGTCCAGCACGATCTCCTTGTCCAGCGGCTTGATGGTGTGAATGTTGATCACGCGCGCGGAAATGCCCTCGGCCTCCAACTGTGCGGCGGCCGTCAGTGCCATATCCACCATGATGCCCGTGGCAATGATGGTGACGTCACTACCGTCCTTCAGAAGCACGCCCTTGCCGATCTCAAACTTATAGGTCTCTCTGTCGTTGATCACGGGCACGGCGTAGCGACCAAAGCGCAGATACACGGGGCCCTGGTGCAGGATCGCGGCCTCCACGGCGGCGCGTGCTTCCACGTCGTCGGCGGGATTGATGATCGTCATACCGGGGATCGTGCGCATCAGCGCGATATCCTCGTTGCACTGGTGGGTTGCGCCGTCCTCGCCCACGGTGATGCCCGCGTGCGTTGCGCCGATCTTTACGTTGAGGTGGGGATATCCCACGATGTTACGCACCTGCTCGTACGCACGGCCTGCGGCGAACATCGCAAAGGAGGACACGAAGGGGATCTTCCCTGCCGCGGCAAGGCCTGCGGCCACGCCCATCATATTGCCCTCTGCAATACCGCAATCAAAAAATCTCTCGGGGAACTTCTTCTTGAAAATACCCGTCTTGGTGGCCGCCGCAAGGTCGGCGTCCAGCACGACGAAGTCATAACGGTCGCCAAGATCAGCCAGGGCGTTGCCGTAAGATTCTCTTGTTGCAATCTTATCTGCCATTGTCGTATCCTCCCTTACATCTTTGCGCCAAGTTCGGCAAGTGCGGCGGCGTACTGCTCGTCATTCGGAGCGGCACCGTGCCAGCTGACCTGATTTTCCATGAACGACACACCCTTGCCCTTGACGGACGTGAGGATGATCACGCTGGGTTGACCCTTGGTTGCACGTGCCTCGGCAAAGGCGCGCTCCAGATCGTCAAAATCGTGTGCGTCTGCGGTGATCACGTGGAAACCGAATGCCTCAAACTTCTTATCGTGAGGCGTGGGATTCATGACCTCGGTGATGGGGCCGTCGATCTGCAGACCGTTCCAGTCCAGGATCACGCAAAGGTTATCCAGCTTGTAGTGAGCGGCAAACATAGCGGCCTCCCAGACCTGGCCCTCCTCGCTCTCGCCGTCACCCACGATCGTGTAGGTGCGGTAATCCTTACCGCTGATCTTGGCGGCAAGTGCCATGCCGCAAGCGGCGGAAATACCAAGACCAAGAGAACCCGTGGACATATCCACACCGGGCGTGTGCTTCATATCAGGGTGACCCTGCAGATAGGAATCTACCTTACGCAGTGTCTTGATATCCTCGCGGGGCAGGAAGCCGCGCTCTGCCAGGATACCGTACAGACCGGGGGCACAGTGACCCTTGGACAGGACGAAGCGATCGCGGTCCGCATTGCGGGGATCGGCGGGATCCACCTTCATCTCCACGAAATACAGATACGTCAGCACGTCGGCGATCGAAAGCGATCCGCCGGGATGTCCCGACTTGGCTGCATGAACGCCTTCCAGAATGTTCAGGCGGACCTGACGCGCAATGGCGGCAAGTTCACATTTTCTTGTTTGCTCCATTTCAAACCTCCTATGGCGCGCTTCGCGCGCAATATAATAGCTTAACTTACATTATACAGCGATACCGTCGCCTTGTCAAGGCAAATAAAGGCGACAACTACCAATTTTTTTTGCACTTACAACCCCAACACGCCCGCAAGCCCCGTCAGACTCAACACGCATCCGAAGAGCACACCGATGCCGAAAAGCAGCGCCACGAACATCAGATTCTGCGAAAGAGAGCGATTCGTGCGGAACAGTACCAGAAGACCCGCGCCCGCACCCGTGAGAAGCCCCGCGAGCATCGCGCCCGCCGAGATCACGCCCTTGGCGTACAACGTGGCGATCGCCACCGAGGCCGCACAGTTGGGAACAAGGCCTACCACCGCCGCCAGCGTCTCACCCAGCACGGGAAGATCGCGTATGACCGCGGCGATCGCGTCCTCGCCCGCCCACTCCAGCACAAGCCCGAGCAGGATATTGATGAGCAACACAAAGCCGAAGACGTGCAACGTATGATGAATGGCAGAACGCCACACACCCTCTTCGCAATGACAGTGCTCCTCGTCGCAGAACTCGTGCACGTGGGGCTCCTTGATACGGCGACGCATCACAAGATCCAAAAGGAAGCCCGCCGCCGATGCGATCACGAGTTTCAGCACAAGGATTGTGAGCACACGCGGTACGGGGATGCCCGCGCCGAGCAACACGGGGATCATCTCGTCAGACGTGGCGAGAAACACCGAAAGGACCGTGCCCGGCGTGACGATGCGCGCGGCATACAGTCCCGCCGCCATCGCGGAAAAGCCGCATTGCGGCACAAGACCGAGCAACGCACCGAGCGCGGGGCCCGCCGCGCCCGCCTTGGAGATCACTTTTTTCGCACCGTCCCCTGCCTTATGCTCCAAAAGTTCCATGGCAAGATAGGTGAGAAACAGAAAGGGCAACAACTTGAGAGAATCCAGTGCGCCGTGTAGGAGCACGTGGCAAACATCGTGAAAACTCATACCGTGGGCGCTCCTTTCTCGGTGCACGCGGCACACACACCGTACAGAACGGTTCGGCCACAGTCCGCCACAAATCCGTGCTTGTCGCGCAGATGCGCCGCGATCTCCCTGCCGCACCCACATTCCAGATGCGTCACGTTGCCACAGCGAAGGCAGTGCAGATGAAAATGCGCCTCGCAGTGATGCGCCGTTCCTACGTATTCATATAAATAGCCCGTCTCGGGCGGCGGTAGACGGTGTCGCTTGATCTCGCCCGCGCGGCACAACTCGGAAAGCGTGCGGTAGACCGAACTCTTGGCAGGGCGCTCGCCTCCCTCGGCAAGCCCCGTGCAGATCTCCTCCACCGTGCGCGGCGTATGCGCGGTAGTATGCAAAAACGCCAGCAGACGCTCGCGTCCCTTCGTCTTATACTGCTTATGCTCCATAGCATTTCCTTTCAAAATGAGAATCGTTCTCAAATTGTATCACAAACGCTTGCTTTTGTCAATAGGAAATCACCCCCTTCCCCTTGACAAAGATATCACAAGAGGTGTATAATGAGCAGGAAGAAAGCACAAAGGAGGGACTCTCTTGCAACGCGGAAAATTTATCGTATTCGAGGGCATTGACGGTGCAGGAAAATCCACTCAGATCAGGCGTCTTCGCGAGTTTTTATGCGAGCATGGACGCCGCGTGCACACCACCGCCGAGCCCACCGAAGGGCCCACGGGACAGTTGCTGCGCGAGGCACTCGCGGGCAATACCCCCAGAACGGGCGCGGAAATGGCGGCACTCTTCGTGCTGGATCGCATTGAGCACAATAAAGAGATCAACGCACTGCTGGACGGGGGCGTGGACGTCATCTGCGATCGCTATTACTATTCCTCACTCGCCTATCAGGGCTCGATCTGCGACTTTGAGTGGGTACGCCACATGAACTGTGAATGCCCCGACATTCGCACTCCCGATATCTGCATCTTCCTGGACCTTGCACCGAGCGTGGCGCTCTCGCGTATTGCGCGCCGTGGCGTGGCCAAAGAAATCTATGAAAAGGAAGAGACGCTCACGCGGGTGAGAAACACGTTCCTCGGCGTCTTCGGAACGCTACCCGACCGCGTGGCCGTGATCGACGCCGCGGGCACTGCAGACGAGGTGAGCGACAAGGTGCTCGCCGCCGCCTTACCACTGTTTGATTTTACATAAAGGAGAGATACACTTATGAAAGCTATTATGTACGGTGCCGGTAACATCGGCCGCGGTTTTATTGCCGAGCGTTTCTACCTGTCGGGCTATGAGACCGTCTTTATTGACGTCAACACCCAGATGGTCGACGCCATCAACGAGGCGGGCAAGTACCCCATTTACGTCACGATGGGTA
The DNA here is from genome assembly GCA_045532805.1 of Eubacteriales bacterium. Lineage (GTDB taxonomy): Bacteria > Bacillota > Clostridia > Oscillospirales > CAG-272 > Firm-07. Next base: position 1,164 of record JAZSGQ010000004.1, on the reverse strand, counting down.
CTGAGTACGTTCCCACTTGGGTAGAGAACGTCCGTGCCGTCAACGGCCGTGACGAGGCCGCCGCCATCGCCGAGATCGCTGATGCCGATATCATGGCAACCGCACTTGGCGCCAACGTATTGCCCTTCGTCGCACCCCTGGTTGCAAAGGCCGTCAGCGCTCGTCGCCAACAGAGCGGCAAGCCCCTCAACATTTTCATCTGCGAGAACCTCATCGGCTCGGATACGTTCTTCCACGATCTGGTTGCTCCCCACGTTGCCGCCGAGGATATGGACTACTTCAACGAGTCCATCGGCTTTGTGAGCGTTGTGGTCGGCCGTACCGTGCCCCCCACGCCCGCCGAGTTTACCGCCAAGCACCCCGCCGCCGTTTGCGCGGACGTGTACAGCGAACTCCCCGCCAACCCCGCAGGCCTGCGCCCCGTCGGTTGTGAACTGCCCCCCGTCAAGGGTCTGGTGGTCTTCACACCCTTTGAGTACTACATCGAGCGCAAGTTGCTCATTCACAACATGGGTCACGCCATGACCGCATACCTCGCCGTCCTCAAGGGCTACAACTACGTGCATGAGGGCACCGACGATGCCGAGATCAAGTATTTCGTGATGCGTGCGCTCATCGAGTCCGCAAGAGCACTGGCCAAGCGCCACGGCGCTCCCACCGACGATACTGTTCGCTTTGCAGAGGAACTGGTACCGCGCTACGAGAACCGTCTGCTGATGGATTCGCTGGACCGCGTCGGCCGCGATCCCAAGCGTAAGGTCGCCGCCGCCGACCGTCTGGGCGGTGCGTTCAAGATGGTGCGCGAGCAGGGCGGTGTTCCCGCCTATACCGCCATCGGTATTGCCGCCGCTTACCTGTACCGCAACGAGGCCGACCCCACCTCCGTGGAACTGACCGACTTCGTGAAGGCAAACGGCATTGTTGCCGCGCTTGCCAAGTACAGTGACATCACCGACAAGGACGATGCCGCTATGGTCGAGACCTTCTACAATATGCTCGCCCGCAAGGCCGCTTTCGCCGAGTTCCTTCCCGTACTCGCCGACTACCTGCGCACCGAGCACTGATAAAAAAGCGAGGATGCCCAATGGGATACGCCCTTTTTTCTGTGACCGACGGGGTCGCCCCAGGCGTGTGTCACGGCAGCTGTCATTTTTCCCAAAATAC